>JAQCEY010000002.1:0-300000 GCA_027620075.1 Pseudomonadota bacterium
AAATATAATAACTTTGCATTTAATTTACCTATTATTGTCATTCCACGAATTTGTTTAGTAAAACAAATTATAGTGGAATCCACATTTAAAAAAGTTAGGAAACTTTTTTAATATCGAAAAGTTTTACTAAATTTTTTATCATGGGATGACACCGATTAGTATAGCAACATTAACCCTTATATTCAATTTCCGTCAAAGTTTCATCTAAAATCCCTATTACCTCATCAATTACGCCTTTAGTTATCACCAGTGGCGGAGCAAACCTTACTACCGTTTCATGCGTTTCTTTGCTTAATACGCCTTTTTTCAGCATTTCTTCACATACCGTTCTGGCAGATGCGTATTTTTTATCTATTTCCACACCTATCCAAAGACCTTTGCCCCTTACATCTTTTATTAGGGGGCTACCTATTTTTTTTATTTTTTTCTTCATATATTGCCCAAGAAATTGGCTGTTTTCTGCAAGATTTTCTTCCATCAACACATTTAAAGCCTCCATGCCTATAGCAGCGGCAAGCGGGTTGCCTCCGAATGTAGAGCCGTGTGAGCCGGGTTTGAATTGTTCCATTACCTCTTTTTTGGCAAGGAACATAGAAACCGGCATAATTCCGCCTCCCAATGCCTTACCCAATATCAGCCCGTCCGGCTTGTCAATCTCATGTTCAAAGGCGAACATTTTTCCCGTGCGTCCCAAGCCTGTTTGTATCTCATCTAACATAAGAAGTACGTTATTTTCTTTGCATATTTTTTGTACTTTTTGCAGCCAGCCTTTCGGCGGGATTATTATTCCCCCCTCACCTTGCATAGGCTCTACTAAAAATGCACAGACATCCGGCGTAATAGCTTTTTGCAGAGCTTTTTCATCACCGAACGGCACCGATATAAAACCGGGCGTTAAAGGACCGAAGCCTTCTTTATATTCCTTATCGGAGGAAAAACTTATTATTGTGGTTGTACGACCGTGAAAGTTACCGTCTGCTACAATTATCTTAGCTTTGTTCTTTGCTATGCCTTTTACTTTATATCCCCATAAACGGGCGGCTTTTATGGCGGTTTCTACCGCTTCTGCCCCCGTGTTCATAGGCAATGCCATGTCCATATGTGATATTGTGCATAATTTTTCAAGAAAAGGAGCTAATTTATCCGAGTGGAACGCCCTTGAAACTATGCACAGGCTCTTTGCCTGATGCTCAAGTGCAGCTAATAGCCTAGGGTGACCATGCCCGTGGCTTACAGCCGAATAGGCACTCATCATATCTATATAACGCTTGCCTTCGGTATCCCAGACATAAACACCCTTCCCTCTTTTTAAAACAACATGTAAAGGGTGGTAGTTTTTTGCGGTATATTTGTTTTCTTTTGCAATTATTGAATCCACTTAAACTCTCCTAAGGGCTATTTTAAAGGAAGGCAAAACTTCATGTAAAATTGCTTGCGTCATTGTTGAATTAACAGGTTAACAATGCCTACAAAACCTACTTAGCCTCTCATTAATAATCATACATGAGAAAAATTAAAAAAAGATTAAATACTATAAAAAATTATTACATGAGAAGGGCAGCTATATAAATTAACAAGAATTCATGCTATTAATATTAACTAAATATTAATATTAATTTGCAATAATAGTTAACTATTTATAGGGATATCTATCCTACAAAAATACGTGTACAGTATGAATATAACAAGAACGGCTAAAGAACGGAAATATGGCGTAAAAACCGAGAATGGTTTTACGCTTATTGAATTATCCATGGTTATTGTGATTATAGGGCTAATTGTTGCTGGCATTGTTGGGGGGCAGGATTTGGTTCAGCATTCTCGAATTTTATCACAAGTATCTGACCTTAAAAAATATGAAATAGCTTATAATACTTTTAAACTACAGTTTAATGCTATTCCCGGCGATTTTAATAAAGCTTCACAATATTGGTCGGGTGTACAGGGAGGGAATGGTAATAATATGTTAAATGAACCTGAATATGGATATGACAACTCATATGAAAATTTAAAGTTTTTTCAACATTTATCCGAAGCTACTTTAATTAATGAAAGTTATAATAATACATTTGTTCTTGGTGGCGGTTATCCAAAACTAAAAATTGATGATACTAAAGGTATGGTTGCAGCCGGTTATCAAGTATTAACTGGGAGTGGTGCTTTTTTAACTTGTTCTCAGCTTAATAATTCTACTGCCCATGCAATTAGAAAAGCAGCTTTGTATATGAATGTAGGTGTGCCTGGAGGCGGAGGTGGTTATAATGATGTCTTAGGAGTATCTAGTCCAAAAGTAATGCAAGCTATTGACAAAAAAATTGATGATGGATTTGCAAATAAGGGGCGATTTCGTGGGTTCACAGTTATTGCTTTTTGCGGACAAGATGGTAATTGCTTAGATGGTGTAAACGGCGACTACCTTGTTAGTAATAATCTAAAACCTTGCGTTGGTGAATATATATTGGAAGGAGAAGTTCCTGAAAACTAAAAATACAAGCTTAACAAGCCGAAAAAGATTAAATACTATAAATTTCCTCATAGCATTCCCATGCGGCAGCATGTGATGCTATTCTTGATATAAGCCCCAAGGAATCACAAACCTGTTTATCGTTAGTATGGCTTGAGATGCTTGCAAACCCCATTCCTTTGGCGTTTAAATTACCGTATGAGTCTTTCTGTGTATTAAGGCGGTAAATGCAGCCTGCGGGTTTTGCACCTATCATATATATCATCGGTTCGGCAGGATGCCCTTCAACCTCATCTATTGTCGGTACGCCCTCTTGTATTATAACCTCGGTATTTTGTATGCCGCCTTTGATGGTGTTCATCTTATTGCGTATTTTCTTACTCATTTCGAAAACTTCATCGCCTGAGCTTGCCGTCATTATTCCCATGCCATAAGTCCCCCTGTCGGACTTTATAAACACATAAGGCTCTTCTTTTATGCCGTATTCATCATATTTGGCTTTAATTTTATCTATAGTTTTATCAACCCTCAAGGCTACACACTCAATACCCTTTCTTTCTTTAAAATCAACTACGCCGCATCTTTGAAAATAAGTTGTTATAAGCCAAGGGTCTATATTAAATTTATTACTAAAATCCCTTGCCATATTATTATATGTTTCAAAATGCGATGTCTTACGCCTTCTATACCAGCCAAAGCCCACCGGAGGCGATACTATCTGTTCCACATCTTTTAGAAGTTCGGGCGCACCGTCTGTCAGGTCATTATTTACCAGAATAAAGTCAGGGTCAAAGCCGCATTTTGTTTTAACACGGTTGCCGTCACGTATGGCAGGTTTAAAGATAACGTCCATATCTGAGGCGGATTTTAGGGTAACATCTTCCCCCGATTCGCTAGTAGCAAGATTAGTGGTACACACCTGTAGCCCCGCTCCTTTGATTATAGAAGTCAGGTAGGCAATATTTTCCAGATAATATACGTTACGAGTATGGTCTTCGGCTACTATCAGTATTTTTTTTACGTTCGGGTGGTATCTTGCAAAAAACTCCTTAGTGGTTTTTTCTGCTTTTTTACGCTCCGTTTCATTCAGGTTATTGAATCCGGCAGGAAACAGGTTCGTATCGACAGGGGCGAGTTTAAAACCGGAATTTCTCAAATCTACCGAATTATAGAAAAACGGAGGTGTTTTTTCAGAGATATCCTCGAACCATTTATCGACCTCATCTTCCCTTCCGACTATTATATCTTTAATTATTTTTCTTATATCGGGTATAGGTTTTTCTACCCTATTCAACAAAGTTGGGTTGTTCATCCCAATCTCCTAAAATATTCATAAAACTAGCCAGTGCGACTATCGCTGCGGTATCAGCCCTTAATATCCTAGGTCCCATACCGACAGCTACAACATAAGGCTTATTTTTCATTATTTCAAATTCTGATTGCGAAAATCCGCCTTCAGGGCCTATAATTATCGCATATTTGTTAAATTTTGCGTCTTTTAGTGCTTTTGCGAAAGGTTTTCCGGCTCCCGACTCATCGCATAATATCAATCCCCTGTCCTGCTCCCACCGGTCGAGCAGCCTATCGAGTTTTACAGGCTCATCGATTTGTGGAACCGTAAGCCTTCCTGATTGCTCGGCGGCTTCTATAGCTATCAGCCTCAACCTATCGGTATTGACCCTTGAGACTACCGTTCTTTGGGTCTGTACGGGTATCAGCCTTGACGCTCCAAGCTCGGTAGCTTTTTGCACCAGATTATTTATCGGTGCATTTTTCACAGGAGCAAAGTACAGCCGGATATCAGGCTCGTCCTTTTGCTTTCTTACCTGTTTTAAAGCCTGCAAAGAACAGCTCTTTTTAGATATTGCAGTTATTGCCGCTTGCCATTCGCCGTCTTTTGCGTTGAAAACAGATATTTCATCACCTTGTTTTTGCCGCATCACATTACACAGATAATGTGCCTGCTCTTTTGCAAGTTCCACAAATCCGTTTTGCTCAAGTTTATTATCTATGTAGATTCTTATTTTAGGCATTTTTAATCCCTATCAATACGGATCAACCGCTTCCACCCTTATACCGTCTGCAAGATGTGTAGACCTAACAAAATGACCCATTTTACCGGTCTGCACAACCCTTGCTGCATAATGATGCAAAATATAACCTGATGAATGCGGTTGTTCCAAATAGTCCAGTATGAGAAAGAAGTCATCTTCCGTATTCGATGATGGAACTTGCATTACAACATCTTCTGCGGAATATGGTATTTTTATCGCTTCGGATTTGCGAATGAACGGAAGTTGCAAGTCACTAAATTTAGTTGTTTTTTCTATTTTTGCCTTTACAGCCTCCATTTTTTCTTCAAATGAAATATTTATTATATTTCCTTCAAAGCCGTCAGACAATATTACCCTATTATCCTCACAAGATATCCGACGATTCCCGTCTTGTTCAAAATCGGCCGGCACGAATATCCTGCTTGATAACAATCCGTTACCAACCGGTATTATGTATACTCCGTCCCTGTCATCGCTAGTTTTAGCATCAGTATATAATTTTGTTCCCTTAACATCTTTAGACATAAAGTTTGAATCATAGATATACAGCCCCCTTGTCTCTAGTGCAACATAGCCATTACCCACACAGAACGCACCATCGGAATCGGCTATCGCATTAAGCGGTATAACAATTAAAAAAAATATCAATAATTTTTTCATAAAATGCTCCATGTAAAAAAGAACCCTTAAAGATAATCTTTAAGGGTTCTTAAAAATTTAAGTAAACAACTTACTAGCCGTTATTTTCTGTTGTTTCACCACCCATTTCGGCATCAGGTGTTTTTCCTTCTTGGGCATCGCCTTCTAAAGCAGCCGGCTCTTCGGACTCATTCTGAATTTCAGGCTCCGGCTCTTTGCTTGCAGAGGCGATAATTTCAATATCAGCCTTTTCTACGGCACTTTTTACATAATTTTGTATAGCTTCCTGATATAAGGTACGAGCAAGGAAGTTCTTAACCTGATCATAAGGTGCAGGTTCTGCCGCTTCTTTTGACTCCAATTTTACCACATGCCAGCCGAACTGCGTTTTAACAGGCTCGGAAACTCCACCTACCTCGGTAGAATTTAAAGAACTCTCAAGCTCAGGTATCATATTACCTTCAATAAGGTATCCTAAGTCACCGCCTATAAGAGCGGTTTTATCGTCAATTGACTTATCTTTAGCAACTTGCTCAAAAGATTTTGTCTTAAGAAGACTTATAACTTTTTTTGCCTCGGACTCTGTTTTTACAAGTATGTGCTTAACTTTATACTGGCTTTTACCTTCTAAAGCGGCTTTTTCTTTTTCATAACGCTGCTTTATAGTTTCGTCCGTTACCTGATCTTTCGCCATTTGTGCAAGGAATTCTTCTTTGATTACATTTTCCTTGAATGCGTCAACTCTTTCCCTGACATTCTCTTTATCGGCCATACCTTTTTTATACGCATCTTCCAATATCATTCTTTGTGCAGCAAGTTCTCTTATAACAAGGAATTTTGTTTCCTCGTCAAGTTGAGCAAAGCTTGCACCCTTAGCACCCTGAACCATGTTCGAGAATTGTTTTTCCGCTTCAGAACTATATACGGGCTTACCGTTGACCTCGGCAACCACAACATCGTCGGCTTTCTTTGCGGAACGTATCGGCGAATTGTCAATCCTGCCGCCGTTAAGCACAAAATAAACAGCGGCAACAATAACCGTGACTCCTGCTGCTACCGTAAAAAATAAATTTTTTGAAGAGTTCTTTTTTGACCTTCTCATTTTTGACTCCTGATTTTTACATAAAACTTTAAGCTAAAGATATAGGACAATATTAAAAACATGGCAAGTAAAATAAAATCTACTAATTATTTTTATACTGGCATTTTAAAGACTTATTAATTATTTCATTCCAATGCCGTTCCCACCCATTATGATGGGTAACATCGGGCAAATTGACAAGTTCAACGCATCCTTTTGTACTATCTGCCTTTTTAGCAAAATTCTCTGCAATAAAAGGCGGCACAACCGTATCATCTATACCCGACAAATACATTTGCGGTATCCCCTTTAAACCATCGACAAAATCGGCGGCATTTAACGAGTCATTAAGCCGATCTACTTTATGGTAGTTGTTGAAAGCGACATGATCAAGATTTCCGGCAACGCTTCTAAGCGAAACAACATCATCACGGGTAGCGGCTAATATTGCAGCTATCGCACCGCCGCCTGAAAATCCTATAAGATTAATTTTGTCTACTTTAGTATCAGCCTTGATATTATCAACAGCCTGCCCCAAAGAATCGACAACGAGCTTTGAATACTTACTTCCGTTCCAGAATTTTGCATCGCACAATCGGTCTGATTTCAAGTCAAAATACTGGCATGGTCTTGCCAGATATATCACGTTCTCGGACTTATCTAAAGATGCAAGTTTTAGTGCAACGGGATTTTTCGGCGTCGGGTTAACCGATAACCTTCCGGGTGCAGCCCAAGCAAAGCCGTCGCCTTCGATATATATGTTCGCCGGTTTTGCAGGATTTGTAATCCTTTGGTACGACGTAATGGAAAAGCCATCGGTTTCCACCAATGACCTTTGCATCATATTTTTCAAAGCTATACCGTCTGCTACCGCAAGCCTTTTAGGTACGGGGTTGTATGTGCATGATGATATAAAAAATAATATAAATAAAATTTTATATAGCCTCATCTTAAGCAATCAGCGTACATGATAAAGCCATTTTTTTAAGAGCCTGCTCGGTAAGCTTTCTAAGCTCGTCTTCTATCTGTTTTTCGTCTGTTATTTTTTGGTTATTATTATTTACTACCAACTCTCCTTTCAAAACATGTTTTTTCAGGCTTTCTACGATAGCTTTAAAATCATTTTCACCATTTACATATTGAATTAGCACCCTTCCAAAAAGGTCTATACTAACCTTGTTAGCAAGCTGATTCGTAATCCAGTCGGTATATGTTGCCTGATATCTTGCAAGCTCAGATGTCTTAGGTTTTTCTGAAACAGATGTAACATACGCAGGAGGCTGTGACGATATATCCAGATTATTTGAGAAAATAAGTATTAACATTTTATTTAATAACGGCTCTTCAAAATCATCCTTTTTGATATGGCTACCTAGCCTTTTTTTCACTTCCTCAATTACATTTTTTACAGATACCGCCTTTTTTTCTTCAATAATATATAATAATGCGGTTAATAAATATTTATCATTTACCTGAAACTCATTACCCCCACGGGACTTTTTAAAAGGAAACGGTTTATTCGCAAAAGGATCGGCATCTTTTACATCAAAGTCCGGCACTATATCAGAACTTACATAAAACTCTTTTAGTTTAGAGCTATTTATAGTTCTGTTTATCTTTGCACCTTTTTTGCATAATAGAGTAGAGCGGAAACGTCTGTTCCGTATAAAGTCCATATATTGTTCAGCTCTTACTATGTCATTACCGACTTTTTTGAGAACTTCAGCCGTCTCTTTAGGAAAATTACCTATAAACATAGTAGCAACGGAGGCATCACCCAGATATTGCAGATTGTTCTCATTTGCTTTTTTCATAAATTCATGAAAATAAAAAGGCTCATTATTTTCTTCCAGATGGTCGTGTATAAGATAAGAGTCGGAGCAATTACTAAGTGTGTCTATTTCATTTTGGATAAATTTAGTATACGCTGTATCGGTGTTTGTGCCGTTTCCGTGTTTTATAAAATTAAGCAGCATTCTCGCTTCCCTGATTTTATCAGCAGGATTAGGAAAATTACCCGTATGGTATAGCATCATCTCCCTTATGCTTCTGACCACACCCCAGCCGGGCAGCGTATTATAACTTATATAAGCAACTCCTTTGTCACTTAGATTCTCATTGCAAATCTCAAATATCTTGTCCTGAATATCTTTAGGAACCCATGATAAGATACCATGTACTATTATATAATCGAATTTACCTAGCTTTTTATCTATATCGGCAATAGAAATCCCTTTAAATTCAAGATTTTTTAGTCCCATATTTTCTTTATGTTTATTTGCCTCGGCTATTTGTACGGAAGAATAATCTACACCTACAAACTCACTATCGGGAAATTTTATTGCCATCGGTATTATGTTACCGCCACTTGCACAGCCCAGCTCTAAAACTCTGGCTTTTTTCGGATTTACAACATCTGCGTCAAAAAATCTTGCGACCGTATAAAGATGTTCAGGATGAGTATTTGAGTAAGGATAACTTATATAAGGAACTATATCATAATCATTCTGTATTTTTTCAGCCGCCATTTATACCTCTTAAACGTTTTATATTTTTATTATTGATAGCCCAAAATTGATAAGCCCTCGGCAACCTAAAGTCAACCGATAACAACTCATTTTATGGTATTGATAATAAAAAAAGGCTCCCATACCTTAGCATGGGAGCCTAATTTGTCAGATTTCTAACTTATGATTAGAAAGCAAAACGAG
Organism: Pseudomonadota bacterium; assembly: GCA_027620075.1. Taxonomy (NCBI): domain Bacteria; kingdom Pseudomonadati; phylum Pseudomonadota; species Pseudomonadota bacterium. The sequence goes on from JAQCEY010000002.1 coordinate 8,950, forward strand.
CTTTTACAGCACCGCTGTGAGAATTGTAATCCTCTTTGCTTGCCCAGTCATAGTCGAAAGAAACAGTTACATTGTCCTGAGCTAGAACATCTAAGCCCAAACCAACGTTGAACTGATGTTGAGCAACGTCAGCACCTTTAGTGGTGAACTGAGTTGCAGCAACTCCAACGAAGTTGTTCTTAGCTTCCTGCTCATCACCGATTAGATCATAAGTCCAGCTAGTGCTGATTTCAGGTATGTAAGTCATTGAACCGTCAACGATCGGATAGTTCAATTTAACACCTATATCAGTTTTCAAGCTGTGAAGATCTTCGTTATCAACAGTAAGAGCTTGCGCACTACCGGTCTCAGTGTAGCTATCAAGTGCCAAGTAGTTATATTTTAATGAAGCTACAGGAGTAACATTTAAGCCACCCTCAACGTCCATTTTATAACCGGCACCGATTTTAGCAGTATATTGCTGACCGTCAAAGTCGCCTTTAGCTTGGTTAGAGATCGTACCTACAACTATGTTACGTGTAGTATCAAACTTGTTCATAGTAAAACCTAACAAGCCGTCGGTAAACCACTTACCATAGTCATGAGTACCGTATAAGCTTAACTGGTATGAATCAATATCGGTATCACCGTTAGCCGAATCAGCTTCAGTTGAGGCGTAAGCAAAGCTTGCACCCACTTTAGTTTCTTCGCTAAGAGCAGTATCCGCACCGATTCCGAAACCAAGAGTATCAGCTTGATAACCTTTTACGCCATCACGATCATTTTGGTCTGCGGCAGTACCGAATACTTCACCCCAAACACCATGATTGTAAGACATACCACCAGCTGCAACACCGGTACCTGAAATACCTGCCAACTGGTCTAAACGGTTACCTACAACACCGAATCCCGCTTCAGCAGCAGCCGTAGCAGCAGCGTTGATAGCACCTGACATTTCAGGATTCAACGTAGCTAGAGAAGACTCAATCTGAGCAGCTGTCGTGAAGTTATCCAACTCGGCCTGAATCGCAAGGATACCTGCATCAGTTGTAACACCGATAGCTTCAAGTGCAGCACCTACCGCAGACTCATTTGCTAATGAGCTTGCAGAGTTATATGTGTTCGCACGAGTTGCAGTTAGAGTCAACGTATCATTTGCAACATCAGTAGTAGTCAAAGACGCAGCAAAGCTTAGTATGTACGAATCATCAGTAACATCAAGATTAGCAGCAGTTGCAGTTATAGCACCACCTGAATTATCTTCAAAGATGTCATAAGTAGTACCTGTTGCAACATAGTTAGTAGTATTTACTATGGCAGAAATATCGGCACCATTTACGAAAGTAGCAGCACCGGTTGATACCACTTTGTCACTATCATCGGCAGTTCCCGAAGTGATACCGACTTGTAGAGCAGCACTTGCAGACTGATCATAAGTACCGTCGATAGTGAAAGTCACATCACTGTTAACTTTCAAAGTACCGTTATTGTCAAAGTCAACAGTAGCACCACCGGCATCATCGATAGCAACCGCAGCAGTTACAACTGTAGTAGCACCTTGGTCGATGATAAAGTCTTTACCAGTACCTTCCATGTTGAACTTATGACCAACGCTGAACGTACCGTTATCAACATTTACTATATCAGTGCTTACTTCACCACCGGTAGTTATCGAATCAGTCGAGCTATCACCCACATTGATAACGTCACCGTTATCACCGTCAAGGTCGATAGTACCTGTTATAGAACCGCCATGCCAGTTTAACGTATCAACACCGGTACTACCCAAAATAGCTGAATTAGTAGCAGATGCTGCAGTGATATTACCGGTATTTGTAATGGTGATAGTTTCGTCACCATCATTTGACGATGCCAAAGTAATAACACCACCTGTTCCGGTATTGGATATAGTACCCGAGTTAGTAATACCATCACCGGCACCAGTTGCAGCATCACCCAAGATAACCGTTGCCGCAGTACCTGCCGCAGTAATTAAACCGGAGTTATTGATGTAGTTATCACTAGTTAGGTTAGCTCCGGTAAATGTAGTCATACTGATAGCTGAAGTAGCAGCACCGGTTGACTTAATCGTACCTGAGTTAGTTATAGTTCCGTCCATATCGGCAACAACTATAGCATTACCGACAGATTGTACTAAACCTGAGTTAGTAATGATACCGGTTGCAGTACTTAAATCGGTAACAACATTAATTGCCGCACCGGTTGAACTGTTTTGGATAGTACCGGAGTTATTAATTCCACCGGTTGTAGTGCCGGCAAAGTTAATTGTAGCCGCAGTACCTTGAGAAGTGATTGAGCTATCATTGTCTATATCCATAGTTAAACCGGTAGCTACATCAATAGCTGAAGTAGTCGAACTGGTTGAACTGATAGTACCCGTAGTGTTGTTCAGGTTAGTAACAGCCGCATCAATATCAAAAGTAAGAGCACCTGAAGTTATCGTACCTGTGTTAGTTAAGGTAGTGATAGCCGCAGTGTTTTGAATCGCACTTCCGGTAGCAGATGAGATAGTACCGCCGGTGTTGTTCAAAGTAGTGATTGCTGCAGCAGCTAATATACCTTTACCGGTAGTCGTATCTTGAATTGTACCTGTGTTAGTTAAAGTAGTAATAGCACCACCCGTGTTGTCAATACCGGTACCCGCAGTTGCTTTTATCAAACCACCCGTGTTGTTTAAGGTAGTGATTGCAGCATTGGCATCAATAGCGATACCTGTAGTAGCCTGTATAGTACCTGTGTTGTCTAACTTAGTTAAAGCACCGGTATTAACCTGAAGACCGGCACCGGTAGTTTCACTGATAGTACCCTTGTTCGTCATAAGAGCGATTGCACCACCCGTATGAACGGCAGCAGTACCGCCTGCGTTAGAGATTGTACCACCGGTATCGTTTGTAAGTGCAGTATCAGCTATAAGGCTTACAGTCAGACCCGCACCGGTATTTGAAATAGTTCCGGTGTTAGTTATACCGCCTGATACGGCACCTGTTGCCAAGATAGTTTGAGCACCACCTACTGACGAGATAGTTCCGGAGTTAGTGATGGAACCTGTTAGGGCAGCTGCGATACTAATAGTAACACCCGCACCAGAAGCTTCAATAGTACCGGCGTTGGTAATAGTTGAAGAAGCAGTACCTACGAACATGATTGCAGAACCGGTAGTAGTAGTGATTTTACCACCTGCATTGTTTGTCAATGTAGTGATGTTACCGCCGTTACCAAGTGACTTGATAGCCTCACCCGAACCGTTTGCAGAAATAAGACCGGTGTTGTCTATCAAATCAAGAACTTTACCTGTAGTTATTTCAATAACGTTACCGTCATTCGCAGTAGTTTCAATAGTACCGGTTGTAGCAACGGTAATATCGCCTAAGTTATTGGCAACTTCAATTGCAGCAGTTGCGTTAGCACCGGTAGCTGTAATCTTACCGCCTGCAGACACAACTATGTTCGCAGTAGTATCAGCACCCACTTTAATGGTATCGGCGTTACCGCCACCACCAACACCTGAAATAGTGTTAGCACCGGTAGTTAACGTAAACCCGTTCGAACTAGCGTTTAATAATATAGCACCGCTTGTAGTGCCGGCAGCGTTAGAGTTAGCACCGGTAAGAGTGATGTTGGAAGTCAACACCTCACTTGTAACGGTACTAGCCGCAGTGCCTAAGTTTGCAGCATTTGCAGGGCTCATCGCCAATGCTCCCAATGTAACGGCAGATGCCGTCGTCATCAGGTTCTTTCTCAAAGATTTTGTAATCATCTTATAATACCTTTTTATAGTTATTAACAATTTTTATAAAAATTATTAACGTTTTCATACAAATTTTAAAAACAAGCATGAAAAACGTTCAGTTGAAAAAACAACTAGCCTATATGCTTATATTGTAAATAGAGATATTAAAACTACAAATTGCAATTGTTGTAAATTCCGAAACTTTGTGTGGCATTATTGCAACCGGATTTTATGATAGCCTTACTGTAAATTTCAGGCTTTAGATGGGCAAAATCGATATGGGTGTCATAATTTGACATGCCGTTTTTATTGTTAGTTATAGAGTAGTTATCCACATATCGAACTTCCGCTTCATTAGCCGAAATTCGTAGCTTTTCATTAAAGTAATTTATAAAAGCAACATATTCTTCCCTTCGGCTATGGTGAAGCTCAGAAATTACAAGCTCTTCATGTGGTGCGGGGATACCCCATATATAAATATTATGGTTCATTCCCTTTAGAGGCACTATCACTTTTAAAAAATAAGCATCTAACAACTTGTCGGTTTCTTCGTGCAGATCATTACCGTATTTTAGATAACGATAATACACTCCTTCGTTGGTACGGCAATCTATCTCACCGAAGCTCATGACTATGTTAGAGGCGGAAGGAATTGAGTTCATTATCCTTTTATACGCCACCTTCATCTTATTATCTTTGTCATTTATAAGATGCCATATTTTACAGCCCCTTATAAGCTCGGTTTTACATTTATAACCTGCGTTATTTATATTAATAACTTTATTGGAACATGTTAATGTATGGCTATCTCCTACTAAATATAATATATTTTCGGCATTGCCGTCTTTCCATTGATGTTCCTTATAAAATGCGTCAAGATTTTTCAGCATATTGCAATATGCACGAATATCGCGGTTGTTTAAGTAATGAGGGTTTTTGTTTGAAATCGTATATGTTCTTTTTACGCTATCAATATTGACCGGAACATCACCCAGCACCCAATTAGCAACTTCTATACAAAGCCTTGCCTCGGCTTCATAAATAGAATCTTTTTTAAAGCCGGAAATATTAGCAGATATAAACTCCCTCCAACGACTAACTCCCCACTTATATAATAAAACATATCCGTAATTTAAAACAGCTACGTCCTTGCTCTTATCGCATTTACAATCCGTAGCACGTTTATAATAGTTTTCAGCCTCATTTAGATTGCCTTGCTCAAATAGTATATTTGCAATGTTCACAAGTGAGTCATAATAATCGGGTCTAAGCTCTATAGCCTTCTTATAATATCCGACCGATTGTTGAATATTTCCGTTACTTGCCAGAACATTCGCAAGATTATAATTTGCTTCAGGATAATTCGGGTATAGCTCTATAGCCTTTTTAAAGCAATCTTGTGCTTCTTCTTTCATATTATTATCGTTATAGATAGCACCCAGATTATTTATACCGTCAATATATTCCGGTTTTATTTCCAGAGACTTTTTAAAATAGGCGAATGCGTCCCCTATTATCCCCTTTTGTTTTGCGATAAGTCCTAATATGCAGTACGCCATATGGTTATCGGGATTGACCTCAAGGGATTTTTGACAGCATCTTATGGCGTTTTCATATTTACCCTTATTAAAAAAATTCTCCGCCTTAATATAAAACTTACATTTTTGTTCCATGATATCTAATTCTTCAAAAACTATATTTTATTAGTAATTATGTATTTATTATCCGTATATTTGACATCATAATCATACTTCCTTATTTTAATAGTGAAAATTGCATTAATTAATATATACAAATAATGACCTTAGAAAAAAAGTCCTATCAGATAAATGACATGTTGCTTGAAGCAAAAGAAAATTTCAACAAGGGAAGTACAGTTAATTCGACCCAAATATACAAAAATATCCTTCAAGTTGAGCCTTATAATTTTCATGCCAACCAAAACCTTGCCATAATATTGAATAATGGCGGACAAGCTGCACAATCGGTAGAACAGGCAAAACGTTCGTTATTAGGAGATTTAAGCAATATACCTGCTAATGATATAGCTATCCTTGGTCTATTCTTTTTAGAGCATGAAAAATATAAATACTCCTTAAAATGTTTTGAGAAAGCCCTAGAGAAAGAACCTGATAACTATTCTTTTATATATAATGCCGCATATGTTGCAAACAGGTCTGACAAGTTCAAAATTGCTATAAATTACTACCTGAGTGCTTTAGAAATAAAAAGAGAACCTTTGGTTTTAAACCAGCTTTCTGAAATTTATTATAAAACTTCCCAAATTGATAAAGCATTTTCTTTAACTGAAGAATCCCTGAAAATCAAACCCGACACACCCGATGCCCTTACCATGATGGGAAATCTTTTAATCACCATGGGCAAGCTAGATGATGCCGAAAAAAATTTATTGAGGGCAATCGACTTAAACAATGAATGTATAGACGCATATCTAGCACTTGCTCGCATAAAAAGATTGGATAAAAAATATATTCAGAATCTTGAGCGGCTTTTGCAAAACTCGTCCTTACACCCATCTGCCAGAACTTACGGTTATTTTGCACTTGGAGAGATAAATAACAACTTTAAAAATTATGACGAGGCATTTAAGTACTACTTGCTGGGAAACTCGATAAAAGTAACCGAAACTAATTTTAATATAACTCCCCTTATACAGACTACAAAACGCTATATAAGCATTTTCACTAAGGAATTCCTACACAAAAAAAGGGCTATCGGACACCCTTCAAAAACACCGATATTCATTGTAGGCATGCCCCGTTCAGGCACTACCCTTACCGAGCAGATAATTTCATGCCATAGTAAGGCTGTGGGCATCGGAGAGAAAAGCTATATTGAGCTGATAGCAAAAAAGATACCGCCCATAAAACCTAAAGGGAGCATTGAAGAATTATCTTTCCCCGAATGCTTACCTTATATGAAACAAAAGGATATTGCTATCCATGCCGTAAATTATTTTAAACTGATAGAGAATTTCGACGGCACAAAAAAGGTAGTTAATAAACTACCGGCTAATTTTATTCATTTAGGGTTCATATCGTTCTTATTCCCGAATGCAACTTTTATACATTGTAAGCGTCATCCTTTAGATGTTTGTTTGTCGATATTTTTTCAGCTATTTATAGATATTGAATATTCGTACAAGATAAAGGATATTGCCGATTATTATAAATTCTATCATTCCGTTATGAAGATATGGGAACGGCAAATGCCGGGCAGGATATATAACAGTTACTATGAAGAGCTGTTGTTCAAACAGGAAGAAAAAAGCAGGGAGATAATTTCCCATTGCGGTCTGAAATGGGAAGAGGCATGTCTGGAATTTTATAAGAAGGAAGGAAACGTACACACCGCCAGTAAGTGGCAGGTACGGCAAAAATTATATAGCAGCTCAATGAATAAATGGAAAAATTATGAGAAGTTCCTGTTGCCTTTAAAAGAGTTCCTGTCCGCTGAAATAGCCGAATACGAGAACTACATAAATACACAAACCGGATATATAGCATCCAACAATACCGAATCCGATTGCACATAAATTTAAAGGAATGTTAATTTAATGATAGAAACCAAAGAAGAAAAGGTAATTGCCTGTAACAAATATTTCAGGGAAAATGATTTTATTTCATGCCTGAACGTGGCTAATGAAATACTGGTAAATGAGCCTGAAAATGCAGATATCAGATATATCTCGGCACTATGTTATATTGCACTGGGGCAAAAACTTGATATTGCAGAGAGCAATCTTATCTTCTGTATAAATAAATTTCCTCAAAATCCTGAGCTTTGGTTTCAGCTCGGCCGACTGTATAGCACGGGGCAACGATTGAACGAAGCTATAAAGGCATATCTAAAGACCCTTGAGTTAGACAACAACCATGTCGCAGCCCTTAATAATATCGGCAATATATATAATGACTCCGGTGATAGTGCTACCGCATTACAGTATTTCAACAGAATTTTGCAAATCAACGATTCCCTTTATTTTGTTTATAACAATATCTCACTAATATACAAAAAAGCAGGTTTATTGCGTGATGCGTTAGGTTATATATTAAAAGCTATAGAACTTGAGCCGAGCAGAGCAGATATAAACCATAATGCGGCACTGATTTATTTGTCGCTGGGTCATAACCAAAAAGCACTTGAACATTATCAGAAGGCATTTGAAATAAACCCTTACAACATACAGGTCGCCACCGAATATAGGGAAACATTATCAAAAGTATGTGACTGGGACGAGGAAAAAAGGGTTGAAGACGCTATAAATACTCTCCTGCAATCCGAAAATAACAGAGATTTTCTAGTTGCTCCTATGGGCAATATTCAGGAGACATCCAATCTTGCTGAAAATCTGGAAATTGCTATAAAATATACAAAAAAACAGGTGCGTAATATTTTATCTATTCACAGACCTTTTGAACATAATCCGTCACAGCGGGGAAATCGTGAAAAAATACGTATAGCCTATATGTCCTCTGACATAAACGACCACCCTGTGTCCCACCTGATGCGGGGCGTTTTCAAAAACCATGATAAGGATAGGTTCGAGATATACTTATATTCTTTTAGCGGACAGGATAAGAGCGGCTATCAGGATGAAATAAAGTCATATTGCAATAAGTTCATAGATGTAGGTTCAATATCCAATTATGAAACAGCACGTATCATAAATGAAGACCAAATAGATATCTTAATTGACCTGAACGGTCATACGGGAACATCAAGAGTTGAAGCATTAGCACTTAAGCCTGCACCGATACAGGTAAACTATTTGGGCTATATAGGCAGTATGGGGGCTGATTTCATTGATTATATAATAACCGATGAAATAGTAACCCCTAAAGAACATCAGCCTTTTTATACCGAAAAATTCGTATATATGCCTAATTGTTATCAGGCAAATGATAATATGCTGGAAATATCAAAAGATACGATAACAAAAAAAGATGAAGGACTGCCTGAGGATAAATTTATATTCTGCTCTTTTAATCAATCCGCAAAGATTGAGCCTGTTATGTTCAGTGCGTGGATGAATATTTTAAAATCCGTACCAAACAGCGTCCTATGGCTTTATAAAGGCAGCATCTATAAAAACTACAGCCTGACGGAACAGAACCTGAAGAAAGAAGCTAAAAAACACGGCGTTGACGCTGACAGGTTGATATTCGCAGAAGGCACTCCTATCAGTCGCCATCTAAAACGCAAATCACTGGCAGACCTTGCTTTAGATACTAGGTTATACAATGGTGGAACGGTAACAAGCCAAACATTATGGGCAGGAATACCCGTATTGACCTTAAAAGGAGAAAACTTCGCATCACGTATGGCATCTAGTATTTTACACTCGGTAGGTATAGACGAGTTGATTACTCACACAATTGAAGAATACGAGCAAAAAGCCATTGAGATAGCCCTTTGTAAAGAAAGGGCTAAAGCACTTAAAGCAACGCTTACAGGTAACATAAAAACCAAGCCTCTATTTAATACCGAGCAATTCACAAAAGACCTTGAACGGTCATATGAACTAATGTTCGACAATTACATTCAAGGCAATGGCTGCAAGCCGATAAAAGTATCTAGGACTTAGATTTTACAAGACGCTTTTGTATATTCTGCACGTTCATTACCGGAGGGATATTCTTATTACGCAAATACATCCAGTCATATAACACAAATGCCTTGAATATTTTATCAAATTCTTCCTGTAATTCATCTAATGAAGGTTTCTTTTCGTTTTTAGGATACTCACCCCTTACTGCTTTGAATATTTCCCCAATAGTTCTTTTGCCGTCAATATATTTAAACAGTAATCCGGCGTTCTTTGTGTTTCTAAACCTCACTTCCATGTTGTGTACTTTACATGTTACCACTTCATTTAAAGAACAGTTTTTTACTACTTCGTATATCGCCTTATAGCTGCCATCATTCATCAGAACGGATAAAAAAGGTATATTATTATGATCTGAAGTGCTTGGAGTTTTAGATTTAATTTTTGAAGCTAAAAAAGAATGCTTAATTATCTTACCGTTTATTAACTCGGCAGCAGCTTGTTTTTCTGCAACAGAAAGCTTTTCAAAATTATCCCGTAAATGTCTGTTACCTATATATGCTTCTATATTATAAAGGTTATTTCCCATTATATTTTTGTCAGAATAACAAAAATGGGTAATATCAAGAGAAGATTTTTTACATAATTCATACAGCTTAGGAACGCAGTAAGCTACATCATTAGAATGTAGAAGCAGGTCATATATACCGGTGTCCCCGAACTCTCTTATATCTGAAAATAAGTGATGTACGTCCATAAATCCGCTTGTTTTGGGAAGATTGCTTAATACCGCCTTACAGTTCTCAACTTTTTGCTGCATGTTCTTTTCATTTTTATTGAGAATCTTCATAAGATTCTGTATCTGGTAAACACCTTCCCTTCCATATTTGGCATACACCATCAGAGCCATTACGCCGTTATCTTTTAAAACCGAACTTAATGCCTCAAGTCCTTTTTCAGGGGATTCAAGATGGTGCAGCACTCCCGAACAGTTTATATAATCAAATTTTTCATCAAATAATTTTGCACAGTCAAGTAATGAACCGTGAACCCACTCAACATTATCATCAAGCCCCCTCACCTTTAACCTTGCTTTGGCAACTTCCATTGATGCATTGCTGATATCAAGATAAACTATTTTGACATTCCTTTTTCGGCATTGTTCCGCCATTGTAACAAGTGCGTCACCTGTTCCTCCTCCTGCGACTAAAACACTATAGTTTTCAGAAAAGTCCTGCTTACCTTCGTAATGATAATAATTCAGAAAATCCAGCGATGCGGAAGGTACATAAGTAAAAGATTCATATTCGTTATTCGGGTCTCTAGGCGGATAAGGATAGCTCTCATACTGGTTTCTTACTTCTTCTATATAATTATTTTCTTGAAATAAACTATTTTGCAATTTTTCCTCCTAAAATTTATCACTGTACTTTTTTTTTATTTTAATATCTATATACTGCTTCTAAAAATTTATTAATGTTAATTAATTTGCAACCCATGACATATAGCCTAAGCACTAATAAACCTCAAAAGAAATTTACAAAAAATTTTACTCTATACCATATGTGCCTTCTGGCAATTATCATTGAGGGATATGTTGTACTGGCAAGCGAGATAATAGCGATACGTCAGCTTATATCCTTCGTAGGAAGTGACACTCCCATAGTTGCCATAATTATAAGTGCTGTTTTATTACCTATGGCATTTGGTTATTATAATGGGGGACAGCTATATAAAAAGCTTTCACAAAAGAACTTTACCGTACAGATAAGGGATATACTGATAAGGAACGCAACTATAGCGGCTGTGTTTTTAAGCCTTGCACTTTCCCATATAGTATTGTCAATTTTCTTTTCCAAAATAGGTGATATCGGAATTGAATCTAGGATAGCCAAGACTTTTATTTATTCGATTATATTTCTTGTTACGCCTGTCTACCTACTTGCACAAACCACGCCTTTAATAAGCAACTATTTTAAAAAACACAACCTTTCACAAACCGCCGGAAAGATGCTGTTCTCATCAACGGTAGGCTCTTTTTTGGGTGCAATACTTACCTCACTATTATTAATGCACCTGATAGGGGTTAACAACACAGTTATCACTACTATATTGGCATTGTCGTTTTTAGTTGTAATGTTAAGCAGGAAGCTCGTTTCATTTCAAACTATTACCGTTCTTATAGTATCGATTTTTGTGTTAGCACTGAATAACAACTATACTATCGGCAAGTTCGGTATCGTATCTAACAACCAGTATAGCACCATAGAGGTGGTTGACGTACCCGAAGAAAGGGAGTTTGAATCACGTTTATTGAAAATAAACAACTCCGAATCATCAAAGTTCACTATAGACCCGTCTAAACAATTCCCATACTTAAAATACGTTGAAAAATTTGTATTGAGCAAATTACCGCAGGACAGGATAAACAACATACTGGTCATAGGAGCAGGAGGTTTTTCCGTTGGAACTCAGGACACCACAAACAACTATGTTTATATAGATATCGACGATTCGTTAAAGGAAGTTTCAGAGAAATATTTTTTAAAACACAAATTATCTGATAATAAAAAATTCGTTCCGGAACCGGCAAGATTTTTTTTAAAGCGGGACACTGAAAAATATGATGTCATTATCCTTGATGCATATACTAACATACACAGTATACCGTCACAGCTTGTAACAAAGGAGTATTTTCTGGACGTGCAAAAGAGGCTAAACGACAAGGGTATTATGATAGCTAACATCATCTCAAAACATAATTTTTCCGACGAGTGGAGCGTTAAAATAGATAACACTATAAGGAGCGTTTTTAGTTCTGTTAACCGTATTCCGGTTCATACATGGGGACCATGGGAAGATAACGATTCAAACGTTATATATATTTCCTATAATGCCTCAAAGCCTAGTCAAAAGATATATACCGATAACAAGAACAGTCATTTTTTGGACAAGTAAACGTTAAACATCCGGATTAGCTTTGAAAAATTATACTAAAGACCTGCCGATTTTATTATTCAACATAATGATAATCCTTCCATGTATCTGACTTATTAAACAACTCCAACTCACAAGAACCGTTTCGTTCATCGTGTGGGCATTGTTGTTTAGAATCATACGGATATATTCCCACAGTATGATAAAGTGTTGCAGGGCTGCATTTTCCATGCTCCGTATTATTTGATATTCTTATACAATCACCCGTACAATCGGAATTTCTTTGACAATTTTTTCCACCATCTTCATATTTTACACTACAAATAGTATTATCATCATGATGGTGACTAGAAATAGGGTGATGTACTAAAACACCTAAAACACCTCCCTTATTTTCACATAAATCATCCTTTAAATAAAAAAGTGAAAAAAATACATTAACAATAGAAACTGTGGATAATAATATTACAAGTAGTATTGTACGTTTTACATATAACACTATTATTTTCTTAGAGAAATTCATAATAACTTTGTCTTGCCTCCAACTTTATATTTACAAAATAACTAAACATCCAAATTAGCCTTGAACTCATCGCCCATGACCGCACTTTGTTCGGTTATAAATTTGTATCTTAGTTCGGGTTTTTTGCCCATTAGTTCTTCAACTCTTGTTGCTGCCAGTTCCTGTTTGTCTTCATCGATAGATACTTTCAGCAACACACGGCTTTCTGGGTTCATGGTTGTTTCTTTTAGCTGTGCGGGTGTCATCTCGCCCAGTCCCTTGAAACGCCCTACATCAACATTGCCCCTGCCTTTTTCAAGCTCTTTAACCAGCCTGTTTTTTTCAGATTCGTCCGATGCATAAAATGATTTAGTGCCTTGCGTCACCCTAAATAGCGGCGGTTGAGCCAGATATAAGTGTCCCTGCTTTATCATTTTAGGCATGAACTTATAAAAATACGTCATCAGCAGTGACGCTATATGTGCACCGTCTACATCGGCATCGGTCATTATGATAATTTTTTCATAGCGTAAGTCTTCTTCCCTATACGCATCACCGACACCGCACCCGAATGCCAGACCCATATCTTTTATTTCCTGATTCTGCATTATTTTATCACGGGTAGCAGAAGCCACGTTAAGTATCTTTCCCCTAAGCGGCAAGATTGCCTGTGTTTCTCTGTTCCTTGCCATTTTTGCGGAACCACCTGCCGAATCACCCTCAACAAGGAATATCTCCGCTCCTTCAGGTGCCTGCCTTGTACAGTCGGCAAGTTTACCCGGAAGCCTTATTTTCTGTACGACGGTTTTCCGCACTATTTCCCTTGTCTGCCTGCGGCTTAAACGCTCCTCCGCCCTGTCCACCACAAAGCCCAACAGCTCCAAGGCGGCATCTTTATTATCTGTAAGCCAGTGGTCGAAACGGTCTTTTATTGCATGTTCTACCAGCCTGATAACCTCACGGTTAGACAGCTTGTCCTTAGTCTGCCCTTGAAATTGCGGATTAGGTATGAACAAAGATATAATGCCGTGTACGGTATTGAAAACATCATCGGCGGTAATGCTGCCTGCTTTTTTATTTCCTGCAAGTTCCCCGAATTCCCTTAACCCCTTGAATAATGCGTTACGCAAGCCCGTTTCATGAGTTCCGCCTTGCGGTGTGGGTACGGTATTACAATATGAACGGGTTTTCACATCACGCAAATATGCCCAGTGAACCGCCCATTCAACCCTTCCGGCTTTTTCGGGGAAAATCCCCTCACCAGTAAACGGCTCATCGGTAACGGTGCTTTCCTTTTTTATGGAGGACACAAGATAATCTGCTATACCGTTAGGGAAGCGGATAATTTCGCTGACCGGAGCTTTATTCTTTGCATTTTCATCTATAAGGCTTTCGGCACAGTTCCATCTTATTTCCACACCTTTAAAAAGATATGCTTTAGATTTTGCCTGATTATATAATCTGTATGGTCTGAACTTTGTTCCTTTATCGAATATACTATCATCAGGGTAGAATGTTATTTTAGTTCCGTGTTCCTTCGGCTTGCACTGCCCCACTACCTCCAGCTTGCTTGTTGCATCGCCTTTTGAGTATGTCTGCCTGTATATTTTTTCATCACGCTTTACTTCCACTTCCAGTTTTTCAGAAAGTGCATTCACCACCGATATTCCCACTCCGTGCAGTCCGCCTGATGTATAGTACACTTTATTGGAAAATTTTCCGCCTGAATGCAGGGTTGTAAGTATAACCTCCAATGCCGACTTATCGGGGTATTTAGGGTGTGGGTCAACGGGGATACCGCGTCCGTTATCGGCAATGGTGATACTGCCGTCCTCATGCATACTTATTTCGATATATGTGGCAAAACCGGCTACCGCCTCGTCCATCGAGTTATCGAAAACTTCCGATACCAGATGATGCCTTGCAGCCTCGTCCGTTCCGCCTATATACATACCCGGTCTGTGCCTTACGGGTTCAAGCCCCTCTAATACCTCAATATCAACAGCCGTATATTCATTTTTGGGCTGCTGCATTTTAGTCGGGTTTGAGTTAAATAAATCTGACATTAGATGTAAATTATATTATTTTAATCTTGATTCGTCGGGCGTGCTAATATAGCATACACTGTCGTTTACAGGGGGTTAAATTCAAGGGAAAACTTAAACTATATAACCGCCTTAAAAGACCGCCCCGCACAGGACAATACAACTAAAAAACAACAAATACCATAGTAAAATCTTATAAAAAACAAGATTACATTACGAAAATCGTAATAGTTTCAAGAAAGTGATATACTTTATAATAAAAACTGATATTTTTAATAACACTTGTTTTTTATAAAATGTTAACATTTATATGTTATAGTAACCATTTGTTAAGAAAGATACGCAGGAATAAATGGACAAGCACGAAAAAACCTATAATGAACTTATAAGTTTTTATGATTTCGCAGAGGAGCTTATCGACACTGTCGAAAACAAGAAAGTAAGCGATCCTGTCAGCCAGCTTGAGTTCATTGAACCGCTTGTTGAGCAGATAGAACTTGCTACTGATTCTCTTGCGGAAGAATACAGGCATTTTCTTCAAACCGGAAAAAGACCCGGCTTTCTGGTAAGGCGTAAGATAGCTAAATCATTGAAGAGTATATATGAATCACTCGGGGAATGTAAAAAATACAGCATGAAACAGGCATCAAAAGATGCCAAGGGTAATTAGCATGACCGAGGAAAATAAATTTCAAAAAAGCTTATTAAAAGATAAGAAAAACAATGAAAATCATGACCCGTCTGATTTTTTTAATTCGGATCCCGTTGTTCCTGATGATGCCAATATTGACGAAAGGTTTCGCTGCCTAGACGAAGTGACCGATCATTTTTATGAAGAGCAGTTACTCGGTCCTAACACCCACCGCAGCGTTTTAAACACGGCAGAACTAGCCAAAAAAGGGCAGATAAACCTTAGTAAAGCCGGAAAAACTTCTCCAAAAGGTAAGTCTAAGGGTATTTAGTTTTATACAAACTCCCTGAATATCGAGATTATAACAGCTTTTTTATCAAGATGTATCCTTGAAGTATCCGATATTAATGCGTTTATTCTCTCCCTGATATCAAGGCAACCTTCGATTGACTTTGATGCTTTTAATTTTGCAAAAATATCTTTTTCGTTATTATTTAGCTTCGATTCATATGACTGACTCGCTAAGGCTTTTATTATACGTATCATTAAGCCGTCAATCAGGTATGCCGTAAGCTGCCAAGGGATTTTGTCACCTTTTTTGGTAACTATATCGACCAGTTCCTGCACTCTAACACTATCAATACGGGGCAATCCGCTCAAGGCATTGATTATTTTTGAATATATTTCGATGCCGTCATTATTATATAACTCTATTGCCACCCCCGGTGAGCCGTTTGAAAGATATGTCACCATATCATTTTCATGCGGAGCTATCTGCGGTATGTTCTGTTGTATGATACATGATGCATGCATATCCGAAAGCTCGCCAAGATTAAGGTAGCGACACCTTGATTTTATAGTAGCAAGAAGCTTTCCCGGACAATGGCTGACAAGCATGAATATAGCTTTTGCAGGCGGTTCTTCCAAAAGTTTCAGCAGTGCGTTGGCTGCCGCATTATTCATGTTATCGGCACTGTCTATTATAACAATACGATATGCCGTTTCCGAAGCACTAAGCCTTAAGAAACCTGCTATTTTCCTTATCCGGTCAACACTTATATCGCCTGATGCTTTTTCCTCGTCAGGTTCGATTACCAGAAGGTCGGAATGGCTGCCGCCGGCAACCCTGATGGCAGACTGGTTATTTTCACTAACCGACAGGGAGTTCGAACCCGATAGCAAAGCCTTAGCAAAACGATAGGCGAGCGTTGCCTTGCCCACGCCCTTAGAGCCGCAGATAAGCCATGATTGCGGTATCCTGTCTGTCTTTAAAACATCTTCGATAAGGCTTGCGGCTTTTTCATGCCCGTAAAATTCATTGCTAATTCTTGGATGCCGACTTAAATTTATCTCTTTTTTATTGGCTTTTGTCATATTATAATGTTTTGTCTATATTCTTTATGAGTATATGATATACCATAAAATACACTAATACCTAGCCAAAAACTATGCACGCAGAGAAAAAAGAACAAGCCGACGACATATTAAGCCGCTATAAACAACTGGCAGAAACTTCAAACCTTGAGCCGGATGCAGCTCAGGAAGAAGTTGTAATGAGGCTTCATAAGCTGGCTCAGGAAATCGAGCTAAATGCAATTAGCGGCTCATCTAGTTTTTTAAAGAAAATACTTTCTTCAAAATCTGACAGGGTCAAAGGGCTTTATATATGGGGCGGAATGGGACGCGGCAAGTCTATGATAATGGACTTATTTTATGAGGCTTCTTCTTTAGCAAAAAAACGCAGGGTACATTTTCACGCCTTTATGCTTGAGGTACACAGAACATTGCACAAATGGCGTAATGATGAGGGACGCAGCGAATCCGACCCTATCCCCGCTTTAGCCAAAACCATAGCAGAAGATGCTAAATTGCTTTGCTTTGACGAATTGCAGGTTACGGATATCGCAGATGCAATGATACTGGGAAGGCTGTTTGACGAATTATTCAAATTGCATGTTATTGTTGTAGCCACATCGAACCGACCGCCTGAAGATCTATACAAAGACGGCTTGCAACGTGAGAGGTTTGAGCCTTTCATCGATCTGTTAAAGGAAAATATAGAGGTGGTTGAGCTTGATGCAGCTAAAGATTACCGTTTGGGGCATATACGTTCTCTTTCAACGGTATATTTCTCGCCCCTTGGCTCAGATGCCGACAAATTCATAAGGAATGCTTTTATAGAACTTACCAATAACGCCACTCCTGTAAAAGCAAGGCTTGAAACAAGCGGTAGGGTATTATATCTGAATAAAACACATGGTGATGTTGCATGGGCAAGCTTTAAAGAATTGTGCGAAACGCCGCTAGGTGCTGCCGATTATATCGAGATAGCAAGGGAATTTAGCACATTACTATTAACGGACATACCGAAAATGTCCCGTGAGCATCGCAATGAGGCGAAACGCTTTGTAACTCTGATAGACGAATTATATGAACATAGGGTAAAACTTATATGCTCTGCCCAAACCTCTCCTGAAAAATTATACGAACATGGCGACGGTGCATTTGAGTTTGACAGAACGGTGTCACGCCTTATTGAAATGCAAAGCAGTAAATATCTGGAAAAAGGTCACCAAAGCTGAATAGGCTCTAAGCTTACTCTTGCAATTGCGTAGGCTGTTCTTCTAAAGGTTGCGGCTCGCTTTTTTGACCGCCTCCTAATATTTGCAAGGCTTTTTCATGACCCTGTGCAGCAGCTTTTTCAAGCCATGCCCTTGCTGCCTGTAAGTTCTTTTGTACACCCATACCTTTATTAAGCATGAACGCAACCCTGTATTGCGATTCGGCATCACCGCTTTTTGCTCTACTTAGATAGCTTTGGTAAGCCATTTCTTCATCGGACATTTCCTGTTTACTATAAGGATTACTTGTTTTTATCCTTTTCATCATAAAAGGGTATGATTCATTTTTATAAGAAAACGGTACGGACACTTTTGCACCGCCAACCGCCGCTCCGACAGCATAGTTATATGTATATAGCTTTCGTCCGTCAGGCAGATTTTCCGATGAACTTGCCATAAGATTTCCTGTAATATTTCTGCCCCTGTCATTTTTAAAGTCTATGGTAAAAGGCATCTGATTTAAGGTAAGGATTTTAACTACATAGCCTTTATAATTTGTATTACTGTTTTCATCGGTTTTTACAGGCAGTTCGCCTTCTTGAATCTTTATTATGGTTGAATCACCTATTTTGTAATTCATACCGAAATCCCTTAAGGAGAAAAAGTTATACTGGATAATTTTTTGAGGTAATTTAGCCTGAAGGATACCTTTTATAGCCCCTACACTATCAAACCTTGCTCCATCTTTTAATCTTATTTTTCCGGCAACGTTCAACCCGGAACTTTCGGGATATTTTACCTCTTCAGGCTCCAAAGCAACTTTGTCATAATCTTTGGTGTTAGTAGATATTCGCTTTCCGTCACCACTTGCAACATATGCAATAAACGGGGTAGGTATGGGAACAATATTTTCCGTTTCCAGTCTGTCATGCCACCTTAAAGTATAGACCGTCAGCTTTACATTATCATAAAAAGCACCTGTGCCGCTTGCAACCCTGCCGCCATTTTCGGCATATATCGCAAAAGGTCCGGATATTTCGAAAAACGGCTTATCATACAATCTGTGAGCGTTGAAATCCCTAAAAGGCTTTATCGGGACAACCCTTTGGTCACCGATAAATTCGTTAATATTTTGATCCATCTCATGTACAAAGACAGACTTTCCGTCCGCAGCGTTAACCTGAGTATCCCCATCAACCCGAGCATCCTGATTATCGGCATCGGATTTACTACCGACCTCATTATTATCCCTGCCTACCAGCATAAACCCCGCAATACCGACGGCAAATAGCACTATAAACGATATTATATATTTCATATATTATTCCTGTCCGCTTCATATTCAGTATATCAACTTAAAAAAAAATTAAAATATATTATTGAGTTATATACTTAGCACCGTTATATTGCCTGAAAAAAATAATAAGGAATCGGCAATATAATGAAAGCAATTAAATTTTTCCTGATAGCGGTTATTTTAGTTATAGTAGCGGCAGTAGCGTATTTATATAGTTCTTTAAACGACGTTGTTAAAAAAGGCATTGAAACTGTCGGTTCTGATGTTCTGGGAGTGCAGGTAACCGTTAGCAAGGTTGATATATCATTAAAGGAAGGCTCCGCCGAGATTACCGGTCTGAATATCGGGAACCCTTCGGGTTATAAAAGTGATAATGCATTTTCCCTTGGCATGGTAAGGCTTGCGATTGAACCTGCTTCAATAACAACCGGAGTTATAAGGATAAAGGATCTAAGCATAGTATCTCCTAAGATAAATTATGAATTTGTTGGCGGTAAGTCTAATATAGATACTATTAAGAATAATATCTCAAAAGGCAAAGATTCCTCTTCCGGTTCGCAAAAAGATAGTGGTGGGCGTTCAGGCAGAAATTCCAAATCCTTTGTTATAGACAATATTTTATTTACTGACGCAGCGGTAAATTCCTACATAGGGCAATTGGAAAAGACAATAAACCTACCTGAAATAAGCATTCAGAATATCGGCACTAACGAAAATCCTGCATCTGCAAAACAGGTGGCTACCATAGTCATCTCCCAAATAGTAAATAGCGTCTTGAAGAACACCGACCTTAACTCGCTTGGTGCAGACCTAAAAGGTGCGGGCAATGCCTTAAAAGATAAGGTAAAAGGTATAGGAGGCGGACTAAAAGGAGTGTTCGGACAATAAACTAATCGGTAAACTGCTCACGGATTATACGCTCCTCTAAGGAATGTCCCGGATCGAAAAGTATATGGATATTTTTCTTTTTTTCTTCTTTTATAGTGACACTGACAACATCTCGTACCTCGGTAAAATCCGCAACGGCACTTACAGGACGCTTCTTAGGATTATGTACTTCTATTTTTACAAGTGCCTTATGATTCAGAAGTGCACCACGCCATCTTCTGGGTCTAAACGGACTTATCGGCGTAAGTGCCAGAACTTCTGCCTTTATAGGAATTATAGGCCCATGTGCCGATAGGTTATAAGCGGTACTTCCGGCGGGGGTGGCAAGCAATATGCCGTCACATGTCAAATCCTGCATACGCATTTTTCCATCAATACTTATTTTCAGGTTTGCCGCCTGACGGGTCTGACGAAGAAGTGAAACTTCGTTAATAGCAAGTGCATGATGCTCTTTTCCGTTCTTATCTACCGCCACCATACGCAGAGGGTGTAAATTATATCGCTTGGCGGCATTGATAGACTCTATAAGATTATTTTCCCTGAACTCATTCATCAAAAAACCTACCGTACCGCAGTTCATTCCGTATATGGGTTTATCGGCTTTTATATATTCATGCAAAGTGTGCAGCATGAAACCGTCACCACCTAGTGCAACTATCGCATCAGCCTGTGCAACATCATCTATAAACTCATATTTTTTCTTTAATTGCTCAAGCGAGCTTTTGGCTTTATCCGAATTATCGGCTACACATGCTATTTTTATATATGTCATATTTATTTTCTTTTTTGAATAAGTAATTATTCTATAGGGATTGTTCAATAAATATAGTTTTTGTCATACTGAATTTATTTCAGTATCTTCTTTATCACGTTAGAGATGCTGAAACAAGTTCAGCATGACAAACAATTAAAGATTTCAGTACAATTTTTACAAAAACTATATTTATTGAACAGTCCCTATTCTATAAGCTGATACGAATTAAGCAACTTCTTTTGGTAATTTGAATATAACGTTTTCAGGCGTACCGTCCATAGTAGTTACAGTCACGTCGTATTTTTTGCGGAAAAAACCTATAATTTTATCTATCAATATTTCCGGTGCGGACGCACCCGCCGTTATGCCGATACGCTCGACATTTTCAAACCATTTGACATTGATATCATTTACATCGTTGATAAGATAGGAAGTAACGCCCATTTCTTGGGCTAAATCCTTTAGACGGTTTGAGTTAGAGCTGTTTTGCGAGCCTATAACCAGTATAATATCGGTTATCTTTGCAAGGCTTCTTACTGCGTCCTGCCTGTTTTGGGTGGCATAGCAGATATCTTTTATACCCGGACCGCTAATGTTGGGGAAACGTTCTTTTAAAGCTGCGATAATATCTTTTGTATCATCAACGCTTAATGTTGTCTGGGTAACATAGGAAAGCCGGTTTTTATCGGCAACTTCTATTTTCTTAACGTCCTGAACATTCTCTACTAATATGACATCGCTTTTAACCTGCCCTGACGTTCCTTCAACTTCGGGGTGTCCCTGATGTCCTATCAGTATTATCTGATTACCGCCCTCTTCGCTTCGCTGTGCTTCTTTATGAACTTTGGTAACAAGAGGACATGTTGCATCTATTACCGGCAGTTGCCTGTTTTTTGCAGAATCTATTACCTTTTGCGAAACACCGTGCGCACTAAAGATAGTAACCGCACCATCGGGAACTTCATCAATTTCATTGACGAAAACCACCCCCTTCGCCCTTAGGTCATCTACCACATATTTATTATGCACTATTTCATGACGCACATATATAGGCGTACCGTATTTTTCAAGAGCCTTTTCAACTATCTCAATAGCCCGTTTGACCCCTGCACAGAATCCTCTTGGTTGTGCCAGTATTATTTTCATAGTGTTTTCCCTGACATTGTCATTCCACGAATTTTGTTAGTAGAACAAAATTATAGTGGAATCCACATTCTAAAAAGTTAGGAAACTTTTTAGACATTATCCTAAGTATTCAAAAACCCTCTAAGCTTTCTTGAGCGGCTCGGGTGTTTTAATTTACGAAGTGCCTTTGCCTCTATCTGACGGATACGTTCACGTGTTACCGAGAATTGCTGCCCTACCTCTTCTAAAGTATGGTCGGTATTCATGCCGATACCGAAACGCATACGAAGCACCCTCTCCTCACGAGGAGTAAGCGAGGCTAATATCTTGGTAGTGGTTTCACGTAAATTTGAAAGTATAGCCGCATCAAGTGGAGCTATAGCGTTTTTATCCTCGATGAAATCTCCAAGGAAGCTTCCGTCGTCATCATCACCGACAGGATTTTCCAAACTTACAGGCTCCTTGGCTATTTTTAGAACTTTACGCACCTTATCAAGCCCCATAGAAAGCCTTTCCGCCAGTTCCTCAGGAGTAGGCTCACGTCCCATTTCATGTACCATCTGGCGTGTAGTACGGACAATTTTATTGATTGTTTCTATCATATGGACAGGGATACGGATAGTTCTTGCCTGATCGGCAATAGAGCGAGTGATAGCCTGACGTATCCACCATGTAGCATAGGTGGAGAATTTATATCCCCTTCTATATTCGAATTTATCTACCGCCTTCATCAATCCGATATTGCCTTCCTGTATGAGGTCAAGGAACTGTAGCCCTCGGTTAGCATATTTTTTAGCAATGGAAATAACCAAACGCAGGTTGGCTTCTATCATTTCTTTTTTTGCCTTCGATGCGTCCCTGTCACCTTTTTGCACGTCATTGACCAGACGCTTGAACTCGGCAACGTCCAGACCTATACCTTTTGATATTGAAGCGATTTGTGCTAAATGTTTATTTATTTCATCTTCATGGTTGCCGGTAAATTCTGCCCAGCCTTTTTCTTTTATTTTCTTGGCTTTGCTTAACCAGTCAGGGCTTAACTCATTGCCGGTATAGTGCTTCAAAAAACTTACCCTTTTTACCTTATTATCTTCAGCCAGCCTGATAAGTCTGGTTTCTACGGCAAGTATCTCTTTATTGGCAGAGTATAATTTTTCCAGTAACGATTCTATTTTTCCCTCATTGAAGCGAACTCCCTCTAAGCTTTTCAATAAATCTTTACGAAGTTTTTTATACTGCTCGTCATCTTTTGCTGCGGCACTTTTATCGCCAACGGCTACAAGATAACGCTTTTCCTGTAGTTTTAGAAGTTTTTCGCATATCTTTGACGTTTCCTTGAATGACTCAAGTATCTGCGGTGTAAGAGCCTGCTCCATGGCGGCAAGCGACATATTCACATCGGCAAACTCGTCCTCGAACTCGTCTTCACCCTCTTCTTCCTCCTCTATATCCTCTTCATCATTTTCTTCGTCATCATAACTATCTGCGGCTTTCTTTTTCTTTACCTTTACCTTTACCTTTTCATCGTTCTCCCCGTTAGGTGATATTAATGCCGCCGCCGGCTCTTCAGTCGCATCATCTTCAAATTCCTCACCGAATTCAGCCGTATAGGTAGCATCAAGATCTATAACGTCACGCAGCAATATCTGGTCGTTAACAAGGTCATCATACCACGAGATTATGTCACGCAGTGCAAGCGGAGTCTCGCAAAGAGAAAGTAACATTGTTTCCCTGCCTTTTTCGATACGCTTGGCAATTTCTATCTCGCCCTCACGTGACAGCAGTTCAACACCGCCCATTTCACGCAAATACATACGCACAGGGTCATCGGTACGCCCGATATCCTCAACTACCAACGGGTCTGATGAAAAGTCGGTATTAGCGTCATTTTCCAGATCGTCTTCACTTTCTAAGATAGTTGCACCCTTATTGGTGATATCTTTAATGATATCCTCTATCTGCTCCACCGACAGAATATTTTTCGGCAGCTCGTTATTTATTTCCTCATAGGTAATAAAACCATGTTTTTTTGCTGCATGGACAAGCCTTTTGACAATAGCGTTTATATCGCTTTGCAAGTCTGTTCCCGTTTTTTTAGTTTCCTTAGCTTGTTTGACTACTGCCGTTTTACTTTTATCGGCTTTATTTTTTGCAGGGGCTTTTTTTGTCATAGTTTTTTAACCTGATTGTTAAATTGTTTATTGTTGTTCGAAAGTCGCTTCCATTGCTAATTTCTTTTTATTCAAATTTGATATTTCCTGCCTTCTTACGGCAGCTTCCTCTTCGGACTCAGGTGTCATAATCAATTGTTTTTCTTCACATTCTATATTTAGATAAAGCAACTGTAATACACAAGAATAGTAGTTCCAAGCCGTGACTGCTTTTTCATATCCTAATTTGTTTTTTAAAAATACACTTTCCGTTAAATCGTTTAAATAACTTATATAATTACTCATTCCCTGATTTTCAAGGTGAGTTTTTAAATCTTGTGCAGTAATGTTCTCCTGTGAATCGGACACTTCTAGAATAGCTTGCCCTATTTTGTCAAGCATCTGATTTGAAAATTCAATGTTAATATATTCATCATAGATATTTTCGTCCTTTAAAAGCTCGGGGTGCATAAGCAATAAAAGTATGAAAACCGTCTGGCAGCCCCCCACCGTATTAATGTCAAAATCAGGCATATTCTCAAAGTCCGTCTTCTTGACGATGGAATTATTCTTATAATATTTGCCTCGGTAAAACTCCCATAATTTATTGCGGAAGAAGTCTTTATAATATTTAGCTACCGTTTCGTTCTTTATAGTTTCGGCAATAATGTTCAATCGTTTTTCAAGCTCGGCTTTTTGTTCTGGAGTTTTAATATCTTTTTTCCCCGACTGCTCCTCCCATACGGCTTCCGAAAGATTTTTAGCGTTCTGTAATATTTTACGCATATTATTTACGCCGTATTTTTTTATATAGTCATCGGGATCCATACCGCCGCCCAATACTGCGAATTTAAGTGTGTATCCGGGTTCAAGCATCGGTAGGCACAAATTAGCCGCCCTGTCCATCGCCCTTTTTCCTGCCGCATCACCGTCAAGGCAGATAACGGGTTCTTTCGCCATATTCCATAGTCGTCTTAGCTGGGTCTGCGTTATAGCAGTACCAAGAGGAGCCATGGCGGTTTTTATTCCGGCAGCGTCCAAGGCGATAACGTCCATATAGCCTTCGGCTACCACTACCTTACCGGTTTTAAAGGCAAGCTTGCGTGCATTATTTTCATTATAGAGCATTTCGCCTTTTTTAAACAATACGGTTTCAGGCGAGTTTAAATATTTCGGCTTACCGTCACCCAGTATCCTGCCTCCGAAAGCCACTACCCTGTTTTTTATATCCGAAATAGGGAACATTAACCGCCCCCTGAATTTATCATAGATATCGCCACGGTCATTTTTAGTAAGCAGCCCTAAATCAAGCATCTGATTTACCGTTACGCCTTTGCCTTCAAGATATTTTTTCAAAGCCCCCCTGTCATCGGGTGAATAGCCTATCCTGAATTTAGCGACCGATTCGCTCTTTAATCCCCTGTGGACAATATAATCAGCAGCAATTTTAGCATCCGGCAGTTTTTCTTCAAAGAACTTACATGCCATTTCCATTATATCATAAAGCGACTGTGCCTCTTTTTGTTTTTGCACAACTTCCTTGCTCACCACGGGCATAGGCACGCCTGCCATATCGGCAAGTGCTTTAACAGCATCGACGAACGGAAGCCCTTCAGCTTCCATGGTAAACTTTACTATATCCCCATGTGCGTTACAGCCAAAGCAATGGTAAAAACCCTTTTCATCATTTACAGTAAATGACGGCGTGTTTTCCTTGTGAAAAGGGCAAAGCCCCTGAAATTCACGCCCGTGTGCTTTTAGTGCAACTTTACGCTTCACCACTTCGGAAGTGCGTAATCTTGTTCTTATCTCATCTAAAAAGGAAGGTGGAAATTGCATTTATTAAGTTGCCGGTGAACAGTAATTAGTAATATGCTGATATGTTAATAGTCCTTTATACACAAAAAAACCGCATCTGGCAAATGGCAACTTAAAACTTACAAATTTTATAACATTATCCCTTGACATATGCGGGGCTTTTACATAAATTGTCGGGCGTTTGCCTGAATGGCGGCAAGGATACAATTAATAGACAATTAAATATGACCAAGAAGGAAGTTACCATTCCAAAAAACGCTACGGCTGCATTAATTCTTGCCGATGGTAAGATGTTTTTCGGAAAAGGGTTGGGAAAAACAGGTTCTACCATAGGCGAAATCTGTTTTAATACGGGTCTTACAGGCTATCAGGAAACTATCACCGATTTATCTTATGCAGGGCAAATAATAACTTTCACATTCCCGCATATCGGAAATATCGGAACAAATGATGAGGATAACGAATCGGTAAACCCTTCGGCAAGGGGTATAGTAATCCGTGAAGATATTACCAATCCTTCTAATTTCAGGAATCAGTTGCACTTAAATGACTGGCTGAAAAAGAAAAAGCTAACCGGAATATGCGGAATTGACACAAGGGCATTGACTCGTCATATCAGGCTTCATGGCTCACAAAATGCTACCATAGTATTTTTTGCCGAAGACAGAACTATAGACTTTGAAGTTATAAAAAAACAAACCGCCGACTACCCTTCATTAAAAGGCATGGAATTAGCCGAAGGTGTTTCCTGCAAGGATTCATCTAAATGGAATCAGGGAAAATGGCAGTTAGGCAAAGGATTTAGCGAGAATAAAAACGCCAAATATAAAGTTGTCGCCATCGATTACGGTGCAAAATTAAATATCCTGCGTTGCCTTGCCCAAGTGGGGTTTGATGTAACCGTAGTACCTGCTACAACTTGTGCCAAAGAGATATTGAAACATAAGCCTGACGGAATATTTTTGTCCAACGGTCCGGGCGATCCGGCGGCAACCGGTGAATATGCAATTCCGATTTTAAAAGAATTAATTGCGGCGAACAAGCCTATTTTCGGTATTTGTCTGGGTCATCAGTTATTGGCATTAGCATTGGGCTGCACTACCACCAAGATGCATCAGGGGCATAGAGGTGCAAACCACCCTGTAAAAGACCTTGCCACGGACAAAGTGGAAATTACCAGCCAGAACCACGGCTTCGTCGTTACCAAAAACGCACTGCCCGATGATGTGGAAATTACCCACCTATCGCTTTTCGATGATACGGTTGAGGGTATAAAGTCGAAGACAAAGCCTGTGTTTTCAGTGCAGTACCACCCTGAAAGCTCCCCCGGTCCGCATGACAGTTATTATTTATTTGAAAGATTTTATAAGCTGGTAGAGGGGAGGGCGTAGAAATGTTCCGTACCTATATAAAAACCGCTTTTTTCACTCTTGTTTTATTTCAAATATTTTTTTCATCTTCTTTTGCATCAGATATGAGCATTGAGAATTGCGATGAACTTATAGCTCTTGATGGAGAAAATTCTAAAAAAATGCTGTGTTGGTATGAATCGGATAATACAAATGACAATTTCACTTACTCCGGAAAAATATATAACGACGGCAAGTTCACCGATTTAAAAGACGGAATATATGAAGCTCGCAGGCATGCAAGAGTTTTTCGTGCCGAGAACGGGTATGTAATGTTTCATAAAGATCGTGCCTTTCTGGAAAAGGCAAAGCCTGACGATAAAGACATATTCGCTGAATTTTACGAAGTAAATTTTGAAGGCTTACAGCGTGTATATATATGCGAGCATGATAAAGATAAAAAAGTAAATATATGCAATTCTGCTAAAGACAAAGAATACACAACCAGAACAAATGTGACCTTTGAAACAAAAGACGGATTTTTGCCTGTAGGATGTTTTTATCACACCGGCTGGCTAAGTGAGCCCGCACTTATTTGCGAGGATTTGCATTAACTGTCACCCTGAACTTGTTTCAGGGGCTTAAAACAAACAAACCGAACTCTAACCGTTAACAACTAAAACCAGATAGAAAAAATGCCAAAAAGAACAGACATAGAATCAATATTGATAATCGGAGCGGGGCCAATAGTAATCGGTCAGGCGTGTGAATTTGACTATTCGGGGACGCAGGCCTGTAAGGTATTGCGGGCGGAAGGATACCGCATAATATTGGTGAACTCCAACCCTGCCACTATCATGACCGACCCTGAGCTGGCAGATGCAACCTATGTTGAGCCTATCACGACTGAGATAGTTGAAAAGATAATTGCCAAAGAAAAGCCTGACGCAATACTTCCGACAGTTGGCGGACAGACGGCTCTTAACTGTGCTATGGATTTAGCAAGGTTGGGGATTTTAGATAAATACGGCGTTGAGCTTATCGGTGCAAAGCCCGATGTTATTGAAAAAGCAGAAAACCGCCATTTATTTAACGAGGCAATGGACAGAATCGGTCTTGAAGTGCCTCGCAACAGAATTGTACGCAATCTGTCCGAGGCTGATGAAGCTTTGGATTATGTGGGCTTGCCTGCAATAATCCGCCCGTCTTTCACCCTTGGCGGTTCGGGCGGTGGCGTTGCCTTTAACAAGGAAGAATATCACGAGATAGTAAAAAGCGGTCTTGATGCCTCCCCGACTAACGAGGTGCAGATTGACCAGTCCATCTTAGGCTGGAAAGAATATGAAATGGAAGTTGTACGCGACAAAGCCGATAACTGCATAATCATCTGTGCCATTGAAAATGTCGACCCTATGGGAGTCCATACAGGCGATAGTATAACCGTTGCCCCTGCCCTTACCCTTACCGATAAGGAATACCAGTTGATGCGTGATGCATCTTTAGCGGTATTACGTGAGATTGGCGTTGATACGGGCGGCTCAAACGTACAATTTGCCGTTGACCCTGAAACAGGAAGATTAGTTGTAATTGAAATGAACCCGAGGGTATCGCGCTCATCTGCACTTGCGTCAAAAGCCACGGGCTTCCCTATCGCGAAAGTTGCCGCAAAACTTGCGGTGGGTTATACGCTAGATGAAATAAGGAATGACTGTACTGAAGTTACCCCTGCGTCATTTGAGCCTGTAATTGATTATGTGGTTACCAAAATACCTCGTTTTAATTTCGAGAAATTCAAAGGCTCCGAGCCTTTGCTTACGTCTGCGATGAAATCGGTGGGTGAGGCTATGGCAATCGGCAGATGTTTTGCCGAGTCCTTACAAAAAGCATTGCGTTCTATGGAAACGGGTCTTGACGGTCTGAACGAAACTAATATCGGTGATGACATTGATTCTATCAGGGCATCGCTTGCTAAAGTTGTACCTGAAAGGATATTGAACATAGCACAAGCTATCCGTCAGGACGTGAGCTTAGATGAAATACACCGCATTACAAAATTCGACCCGTGGTTTTTAGAACAGCTAAAAACCATAGTTGATGCTGAAAAAGATGTTCAAAAAAACGGGCTTCCTAAAAATAAAGAGGATATGCTGTCTTTAAAACAACTAGGCTTTTCCGACAGGAGGCTTGCAAAATTAGCCTCTACAAAGCCTGAAAAAATAGCCGATATCCGCAAGAAACTAGGCGTAACGCCTGTTTATAAACGTGTCGATACATGTGCTGCCGAGTTTGAATCGTTAACGCCTTATATGTATAGTTGCTATGAAAACGGCGACATAAACGGAGCCGAATGCGAGTCAAACCCTACCGATAAAGAAAAAATAATAATACTCGGCGGAGGACCAAACCGTATAGGTCAGGGTATCGAGTTTGATTATTGCTGCGTACATGCTGTTTATGCGTTACAAGAAGCAGGTTATGAGACTATCATGGTCAACTGCAACCCGGAAACCGTCTCTACCGATTATGACACTGCCGACCGTTTATATTTTGAGCCTTTGACCGTTGAAGATGTTCTGTCAATTGTCGAGGTTGAAGCGTCAAAAGGCAAGCTTAAGGGCATGATAGTGCAGTATGGCGGTCAAACACCTCTAAAAATCGCCCGTCAGTTAGAGGCGGCAGGAGTTCCTATAATCGGAACATCACCTGACGCAATTGATTTGGCGGAAGACCGTGAGTGCTTCAAGGCATTGCTTAACAAGCTTGGGTTAAAACAGCCTGTAAATGATATATGCAGCAGCCTTAAGCAGGTCGAGGAGCGTGCCAAGGATATGGGCTTTCCGCTTGTGGTACGTCCGTCTTATGTACTTGGCGGTTCTAACATGGCTATCGTGCATGACCATGATGCATTGATAGATTATTTTAACAAAACAACCGTCTCATTTGAAGATGGACCGATATTACTGGACGGCTTTTTAACAGATGCCGTTGAGGTGGACGTTGACGCTATTTCAGATACTAGGGAAGTTTATATCGCAGGTATTATGGAGCATATTGAAGAAGCGGGTATCCACTCAGGGGATTCGGCATGTTCATTGCCGCCATATTCACTTAGTGATAAGATAATCGAGCAGATAAAAGAGCAAACAAGGAAACTTGCACTTGCCTTGAAGGTAAAAGGACTGATGAATGTTCAGTTTGCGGTCAAAGACGGTGATATATATATTTTAGAGGTTAACCCTCGTGCCAGCCGTACCGTGCCTTTTGTCGCTAAGTCAACCAACACCCCTATCGCTAAGATTGCAGCCAGAATTATGGCAGGTGAAACCCTTGCTTCATTTAATTTAAAAGAGAAAAAACTAAAGCATGTAGCCGTAAAAGAGGCGGTGTTGCCGTTTGCCAGATTCCCGAATGTTGACGTATTACTTGGGCCCGAGATGAAGTCTACAGGTGAGGCAATGGGGCTGGACAGGGATTTTGGCAGTGCATTTGCCAAATCACAGCTTTCTGCAAGTAACCCTATCCCAACGGGCGGAACCGTGTTTATTTCGGTTAAGGATTCGGATAAAAAGCACATAAAAGAGTTTGCAAAGACCTTAATTGCGGAAGATTTTAAGATAATAGCAACCCGTGGTACTGCTCAATTCCTTAATGATTCGGGTATTGAGGCTGAAAAGATAAATAAGGTTCTGGAGGGCAGACCGCATATTGTCGACCTTATCAAGGACGGAGGCGTTGACTTAATAATCAACACTTCCGAGGGTGCAAAATCCATTGCCGATAGTTATAGTATCAGACGTACGGCTCTGCTTAACAAAGTTCCGTATTCTACTACAATAGCAGGTTCTAAGGCATTGATTAAAGCCATTTGCAGAATGAAAGAGGAAAAGGGGCTTGAAGTTTTTTCTTTACAGTCCTACTTTTAGTGGTTAGTAATCAGTGGTCGGAGTCTGGTATTTGTTTTTATGAAAACTAAGGAAAAAATAGTAAAAAGTTATAAAGATTTAAAAATTTGGCAAAAATCTATTGATTTAGTAGATTTTGTATATAAAGAAACCGAGGCTTTTCCAAGTGATGAAACATACGGTTTAAGAAGTCAAATTCGAAGATGTACAGTTTCAATTCCCTCTAACATTGCCGAGGGAAGTTCAAAAAATCTACTAAAGAGCTATTAAGATTCTTGAATTGAGCTTGAAACGCAATTTTATATTGCAAATAGGCAAAATTATATTCATAAAAATATATTGGACTTATTAGATATTAAAACTAGCGAAATCGGAAAGATGATTAACGGTCTTAGAAATAGTTTATATAATAAATTAAGCTCTTCTAACCGAACTGTTATCACCGAATACTAAACACTGAAAAAAAGAGAGAAAAATGAGCGACAATTTCCCTATTACCAATACAGGCTTTGCAAGAATGGAAGCCGAATTAAAGGATTTAAAAAAGATTCAGCGTCCGAAGATATCGGAGGAAATTGCCGTTGCCCGTGAACATGGAGATTTAAAAGAAAACGCAGAATATCATGCCGCCCGTGAGAAGCAGAGTTTTGTTGAAGGGCGTATTGCAGAGCTTGAAGACAGGGTTGCCCGTGCCGAGGTTATAGACATTTCAAAACTGACACCCGATACCGTAAAATTCGGAGCTACCGTTACATTAATTGATGACGAAACGGAAAAAGAAGTTACCTACCAGATAGTAAGCGAGTATGAGGCTGATATTGAGAAAAACCTGATATCCGTAGTATCTCCCCTTGCCAAAGCGATTATAGGCAAACAGGCAGAAGACTATGTAGAAGTTAAAACCCCTCGCGGCGAAAAGGGATATGAAATCGTGAAGATTGAGTATAGGTAGATTTCAACCCTTCCTAATCTTAGGCAAATGCCAGTTATATTTGTAAGCTATCATTCTTATAACAAAACCGATAACAAAAACTGCTGATAAGGTTATATTATTAAGTTCGTAATATTCGCTAAGGGCTATCATCATTAACGCTATCAAAAGTGCTACCGAGCCATAGAACTCGCTGTTAAATAATGCCGGTATCTCGCCTAATATCGAATCCCTTACCACTCCTCCGCCAAGTGCCGTTATGATGGACAATACCACCACCCCAAAAGGGCTAAGACCGTTCTCTATGGCTATTACCGCACCCGTAATGCTGAAAGCTACCAGCCCTAAAGAATCGCTGACAACAAAAAACATCTGTCTTTCAAGGCGTGTATATTTATGCAGTTTCAGTAAATATGCCGCTATACAGGTTATAAAAACAAGATAAAATGCCGATATGTCCTTCAGAACATTGGGTACGCCGCCTATCATAATATCACGCACCAATCCGCCTCCGTTTGCGGTAAGGAAGGCAACAATGAACAGCCCCATAATATCCAGCTCCTTGCGTACACCCTGCAAGTATCCGCTAAGGGCAAATGCCAGCGTTCCCAAGGTTGATGCTGCGAAGAATATATTACCGTCCACAAAAGGCTCTTTTAGAAAGGTTTCATGACTGCGAGGATTACAATAACTATCATTAATAAAGTAGGCACTTCATTTAAGATGCGGTAGAATTTAGCACTATGTTTATTCTCACCCTTGGCAAAATACCGCCTGTATCTTGCAAGCATTCCGTGACAACCGAACATGAACACCAGCAAAGCTACCTTCGCATGGAACCAGCCGCCTAGCCCTTCTTTACCCAATATTAACGCAAGCATGATGCCTAAAATAAGCGATGCTATCATTGCCGGATTAATGATATAGCGAAGCAGTTTAAGCTCCATTATCTTTAATTTTTCATCTAGTTCGCCACCTGTTTTCGCATCGGCATGATAAACATAAAGACGCGGTAGATATAACATGCCTGCCATCCACGAGATTACCGCTATAAGATGTAGCGATTTAATTAAAAGATAATGGTCTGCCAAATCAGCCTCCACCGACAAATTGTACTATTTCTATTTTATCACCGTCACATATAACCGAATTATCATACTCGGACGCAGGGATTATTTCACGGTTTTTTTCTATAGCCACAATTCTCGGATCAAGATCAAGATTGGCAATAAGGCTGTTCACAGATAGATTTTCATCTAAAAACGCCTCTTTTCCATTTAATATTATTTTCATATTTGCTTTCCTATATGATATATTCTAACCTTACGAGTTCTTATATAATAAAAAATGTATTATTTCAATGACTAAAATCATTATTATCAACGGACCTAATTTAAACCTGCTTGGCACAAGAGAGCCTGACATATACGGCAGCAAGACCCTGAGTGACATTGAGAACGAGTGCAAACTTCATGCACAAACACTCGATATAGAAGTGGATTTTTTCCAAAGCAATGATGAGGGAGAGATAATAGACAAAATACAGGAAGCTTCAAAAACACAGGACGGTATTATTATAAATGCGGGGGCATATACCCATACTTCCGTAGCAATCCGTGACGCTTTAGTTAATTTCGGCAAGCCTGTGATAGAGGTTCACATCTCGAATATCTATAAAAGAGAGGAGTTCCGACATAAATCATATTTATCCGATATAGCATCGGGAATGATATGCGGACTCGGAACCCAATGTTACACTCTTGCACTTACTGCTATTAAAGAAATAGTTTGATTAATGCTCACATCCGGTTGAACAGGCGTGTCCGTGTCCGTATTTTTTAATAAATTTATTCATTTTACGCATTAACGTATCACGTTTTAATTTGGACAGGTAATCAAGATAAACCACACCGTCAAGATAGTCCGCCTCGTGCTGAATACAGGTGGCAAGAAATCCTTCCGCCTCTATTACCTGCGGCTTTCCGTCATAGTCAAGATATTTCACTTTTATCCGCCTTGGTCTGGTAATATCGGCACTTATTCCGGGGAAGCACAGAGATGCTTCTTCAAAAACCTGAGTCTCATCGGATTTTTCTATAATTTCAGGATTTACCATAAATAATTTAGTATCCGTGTCATCTTGGGACAGATTGATAACTATAACCCTTTTTAATACGTCCACCATCGGAGCCGCCATTCCGACACCGTTCTCTGCCTTTAAGGTATCCGCCATATCATCCATAAGAGTGCGTATTTCGTCCGTCACCTCATCTACGGGTTCGGATTTTTTCTTAAAGATAGGGTCGGGTGCTAGGACTAGTTGTAAGCTTGGCATAATTACTACTTAATTATTAAAAAGAATTTATTTGTAACGCAGATACTATAATATTAAATAATATGCAACTATACACTTACAATAAAACCGATATCATTTTTTTTCATTAATTATCTTGTATTTAAAAAATTACTTCCCATATAGCATTTATAAAGGCGTAAATTACGTCATAAAAAAATAAAATTGAAAATTGAGGATATTGAAAAATGGCAGTAATCGGTATTGACTTAGGTACTACTAACTCTTGCTTTGCCGTAATGGACGGCAAGGACGCAAAAGTTATCGAAAACTATGAAGGACGTAGGACAACACCTTCAATGATAGCTTTCACCGGAAGTGACGGCAAGGAAAAAGTAGCAGGTGAAGCTGCAAAGCGTCAGGTCGTGACTAACCCTGAAGGTACTATTTATGAAGTAAAACGTCTTATAGGTCGTCTGTTTGATGCGCCTGAGACAAAAGAGGACATGAAACACGTACCTTACAAAATAATAAAAGGTAAAGGTAACGCTGCTTGGGTTGAAGTAAAAGGTGAAAAATATTCTCCAAGCCAGATTAGTGCTTTCATTCTTCAAAAAATAAAAGCCGATGCCGAAAGCTATCTTGGTGAAACTGTTGATAAAGCGGTTATTACGGTTCCCGCCTATTTTGATGATGCTCAGCGTCAGGCAACTAAAGATGCGGGCAAGATAGCCGGTTTAGAAGTTCTGCGTATAATTAACGAGCCTACCGCTGCCGCCCTTGCGTACGGCATGGACAGAAATGACGGTAAGACAATTGCTGTTTATGACTTAGGTGGCGGTACATTCGACGTATCTATCCTTGAAATAGGCGATGGCGTATTTGAAGTGAAAGCAACCAATGGCGATACTTTCTTAGGCGGTGCCGACTTTGATACAAAGATACTTAACTATATCATCGAAACATTCAAAAAGGATTCCGGCATAGACCTTTCTAAAGACACTCTTGCTATGCAGCGTGTTAAAGAAGCTGCCGAGAAAGCTAAAATAGAGCTTTCAAGCTCTACCGAAACAGAAATAAATCAGCCATATATCACGGCTGACGCATCGGGTCCTAAACACCTGAACATGAAAATCACCCGTGCTAAATTAGAAGAGCTTGTAGACGAACTGATAGCTAAAACTATCGAGCCTTGTAAAAAAGCACTTAAGGACGCAGGTTTAAAAGCATCTGATATTGATGATATTGTACTGGTCGGCGGTATGACTCGTATGCCTAAAGTACAGAAAGCCGTTAAAGAGTTTTTCGGCAAAGAGCCTCATAAAGGCGTTAACCCTGACGAAGTTGTCGCGCTTGGTGCTGCTATTCAGGCAGGGGTTTTACAAGGTGACGTGAAAGACGTATTATTGCTTGATGTTACGCCTTTATCACTTGGTATCGAGACTTTAGGGGGAGTGTTCACACGCCTTATTGAGCGGAACACTACTATCCCTACCAAAAAGGGGCAAGTATTTTCAACGGCTGACGATAACCAGTCTGCGGTAACTATACGTGTATTCCAAGGTGAGCGTGAAATGGCTAACGATAATAAACTGCTCGGTCAGTTTAATTTAGAAAATATCCCTCCTGCACCACGCGGTATGCCGCAAATTGAAGTTGAGTTCGATATTGACGCTAACGGTATAGTGAATGTATCTGCAAAAGATAAGGCTACCGGAAAAGAGCAGAAAATAACCATTCAGGCATCAGGCGGATTATCCGATGAGGACGTTGAGAAAATGGTAAGAGATGCCGAGGCTCACGCTGAGGAAGATAAGAAAAAGAAAGCCGTTGCAGAGGTCAGGAATAATGCTGACAGCATGGTATTTGCAACAGAGAAGTCCTTAAAAGAATATGGGGATAAGGTATCGGCAGGTGACAAAAAAGCAATTGAAGATGCACTTGCAGACCTTAAATCGGCTTTAGATTCTGAAAAGATAGACGTTGAGGACGTAAAAGCTAAAACGGAGACGCTTACTCAGGCAGCCATGAAGCTTGGTGAGGCTATGTATCAGTCGCAGGCAGCAGCCGAGGCGGCAAACGGCGAAAGCGGCTCTTCTGATGATGACGGCGTTGTAGATGCGGAGTTTACGGAAGTTAACGAAGACTCCGACGACAAAAAGTCCAAAAAGAAGAACGGTACGGAAGGTTAACGCCTTTATCCCGTCTTTCTTATGGAAGACGGACGGATTTACAGGAAAAAGGGTCTAAAATGTCTAGGCTCTTTTTCCTTTATAAACGTTTTTTATTTATAGCTAAAAATAGATTTTTTTGTACACTTATGATACAATGAAAGTTATTATTATAAAAATTGAGCAACATATGACAAAACAAAAATATCTCATTCCGATTATAGTTATAGTCCTGACTTTCACAAATAGTGCGTTTGCATCCGGCACGCCCCGTGAGGTTACCGGGGGCAAAACTTTTGTCCCTATGAACATAATAATGCATTTTAACGCACTTTCGCAACATGACAGGGAAAAATACATTCTACATCTTTACTTAAAAGCCAGAGAGACATATCAACAGGAAAATTATGACCATAATTACCATGATTTTGTAAGATTATATTCCGCTGATAAAGTGTATAACGCTTTTAAAGCATCGCTGGAAAACGGTGCAAACCTTGACAGCCCGTTACTTTTAGGGGCAAATGAGCGTATTCTCAGAGTAAAATCCTTAAAAATATCACCCCCGGAATCTTCGGCTTCATATGCCGTTATAGATTTTGTATCCGAAGATATTGACAAAGAAACGGGTTCTCGGTTTAATACTAGGGAAAAAACTGCGAAAATCAAGTTCGCACCTCTTAATATCGGCAAAATGACGGTCAATTCTCTCAACCCTTATAATTTTCAGGTTCTTGATTATCAAATTTCTAACGGTAAGGAATAAATGGCAAAACAGGATTACTACTCTCTTTTAGGCGTAGAAAAAAATGCGTCGGCTGACGAGCTGAAAAAAGCCTATCGTAAACTGGCAATGAAATACCATCCGGACAGGAATCCGGGCGATAAGGAGGCTGAGGCAAAGTTCAAAGAGCTATCTCAAGCATATGACGTATTAAAAGATGAGCAAAAACGAGCCGCTTATGACCGCTACGGTCATGCGGCATTTGAAAACGGAGGCGTGGGCAGCAATGCAGGCGGTGCCGGTTTTGATCCCGGAGCGAACTTCGCTGACATTTTCGGCGATTTGTTCGGTGATTTCATGGGCGGGCGTGGCGGCACTGCTCGCACAGCAAGCCAAAGAGGCTCCGATTTACGTTACAACCTTGAGATATCTTTAGAAGAGGCATTTTCCGGTAAGCAGCAGAAAATACAATTCACATCGGCAACCACATGCGATAAATGTACGGGATCAGGTAGTAATGACGGTTCATCGGCTTCTAATTGCGGTACATGCGGCGGCATGGGTAAGATACGCATGCAGCAGGGCTTCTTTACCGTAGAGAGGACGTGTACCTCATGTAACGGTGCAGGCAGGGTAATAACGAACCCATGCAGCAGGTGCGGAGGTGAAGGACGCTTAAGAAAAGAACGCACTTTATCCGTAAGTATTCCTGAGGGCGTGGAAGACGGAACAAGGATACGCCTGACCGGTGAAGGTGAGGTGGGCTTGCGTGGTGCTCAGGCAGGTGACCTATATATATTCGTATCGGTGCGTGAAAATGAGTTCTTTATGCGTGACGGCAACGACATACATTGCCGCGTCCCTATAAAAATGACTACCGCTAGTTTGGGAGGCGATGTTGAAGTTCCCGTAATTGACGGTACAAGGGCAAAAGTCACTATACCTTCCGGCACTCAGACCGACGACAAGTTCAGAATGAAAGGAAAAGGAATGACCGTAATGCGTTCCGGTGGTCGCCGTGGCGATATGTATATACACTGCAACGTAGAGATACCGGTAAAACTTAACAAGCGTCAGAGGGATCTGTTAAAAGAATTTGAAGAACTCGACGGCAGAGGAACTAATCCTAAAGTTGAGAACTTCCTGAAAAAAGTAAAAAATATATGGGCAGACCTTTAGTTAAGACGCTGCATTTACCTTACGATTTTGGTTTGTAAGGCATTTTTTCAAAAAATTTTCTGGTGTTTTATCCACAATTAGTGTAGCTTTATAAAAAGCAAGGGGTTGCATCGAAAATTTATTTTGTAAGTACTTGTATTTTAACAAGTAGGCTGTTTTACCCCTATTTTTTGTAATTAGTATCGAAGGTATCGTTATGCTATATTTAATGCGCAAGCAGGATGAATCAATCATCATAAACAATGATATTGAACTCAAGGTAATTGAGATCAAAGGCAAATCCGTAAAATTAGGATTTAATTTCCCTAAAGGTGCGTCCGTACTGCGAAAAGAACTTTATGACAAGATAATGGCTGAAAATGAAGCCGCATTGAAAATGGGGCAAAGTGTTAGTAGCGATTTACTGTCATCATTACCTTTATCTGTCGATTTCGGCATAAAATCGAACGAAGATTCTGAGGATTCAAAGGAACAATAAGTAAATTAATTTTTCAATAATGTTGTCATCCCCCGAACAAGTCGTGGATAACAATTGGAACTCTTGAAAAGTTAATTTACTATACTTGTAAGCTATAGATGCTGAAATAAATTCAGCATGACAAATATGTGTATTTAGTGAACACTTTAGCTATTATAACAAATGCATTAATCCTTATTTTTTTTATACCTCATGCCACCCAGTATTCCTTTTATATCGCCCTTTTCCGCATCACCAAGGGGCAAGAGTATCTGCCTGTAGCATAAAGTTGCTATTTCCTTACAAGGTATTTCGATATTATGTATTAACGGTTTCTTGGTTTCAACAACCTTGTTATATGCATCCATCGGGGTTTCAAGGAATCTTACAATCAAATTTTTTATATGAACTCCTGATGAATCTTTTTTAAATTCAGTGTTCAGGTTCTTCCCCAGATAAATAGTTTTGGCTATATTCATCGTTATAGTAGGAACAAGTTCTATCAAGAATATATCCTTGGAAAACTGTACGTCAAATTCATTGATGTCAATTTCCTTTAACTCAGGAAAATTCCTTTTACCCCTTTTTTCATCCCAGTATTCTTTCAGATAGTCTGTCAATCTTCTGTAATTTTTTTGCTCTTCTGTCATTTTTATCCTAAAGATTATGAGTTAGTACTAACTATGTATTATTAATTTTCAATCATACCTTAGTCAACTTATAGTTAGTGAAAAATGCTTTTATTTAAAATCAATAGCCGATATCGGCAACAATATACAATAAACTTGCTTCATATATATCGCACATGTTATATAAAGCCTACTTTTAATATATAAATACCAAGCAAAATGATATGTATAGTGTAAATCAGATTCGTTCCAAATTCCTTGAATTTTTTAAAAGCAAGGGGCATGAAGTCGTACAGTCCGCACCGCTTGTACCCCATAATGATCCGACCTTGATGTTCACCAATGCGGGCATGGTACCTTTTAAGGACGTATTCACACAAAACGAGAAAAGGAATTATGTAAGGGCAACAAGTTCGCAAAAATGCGTAAGGGCGGGCGGCAAGCATAACGACCTTGATAATGTAGGATATACAGCACGTCATCATACTTTTTTCGAGATGCTGGGCAATTTCTCATTCGGTGATTATTTTAAGAAAGATGCCATACGCTATGCATGGGAGTTTGTAACGGACGAGAAATGGCTTGGCTTGCCAAAGGAAAAACTATCGGTTACCGTCTATCACACCGATGACGAGGCGTTTGCTATATGGAAAGAAGTATCAAACCTGCCTGATGAAAAAATACTACGTATCCCTACCAATGATAATTTCTGGGCAATGGGCGACACAGGACCTTGCGGACCTTGTTCGGAAATTTTTTACGACCATGGAGATTCAATAGAAGGGCAATGGACGCTTGATGAAAACGGCGAGGATATGTTCGGTGACCGCTTTATCGAGATATGGAATCTGGTTTTCATGCAGTATGAAAAACTATCAAACGGCGACCAGATTAACCTCCCCGCCCCATCAATTGATACGGGAATGGGCTTAGAGCGTGTTGCCGCTATTTTACAGGGCAAGCATAATAATTATGAAATCGATTTATTTGAAAATCTGATAGCTGCAATAAAGGACGCTACAGGCAACAACGATAATGAAAAAATAGCCTCACACAGGGTTATAGCAGACCATTTGCGTTCGGTTAGTTTTCTGCTGGCAGATGGTGTTATGCCTTCAAATGAGGGGCGTGGCTATGTGCTGCGTCGTATCATGCGTCGTGCTATGCGTCATGCGAGGAATTTAGGCTGTAAAAATCCTGTTATTTATAAAGTTGTATCCGCACTGGTAAATGAAATGGGAGATGCCTACCCTGAATTAAAACGTGCCGAGGCTTTAATCACCGAAATAATAAAACTGGAAGAAGAAAAATTCGGTGAAACCCTAGACAGAGGCTTGAAGCTGCTTGATGAGGAAACTAAAGACATATCGGCAGGCGGTATATTATCGGGTGAAGTTGCGTTCAAGTTATATGACACATACGGTTTTCCTTATGACCTGACAGTTGATATTTTGCGTGGACGCAATATTGAAGTTGACGAAGAAGGCTTCAAAAAAGCAATGCAGGAACAAAAAGACCGTGCCAGAGCGGCATGGAAAGGTTCTGGCGAACAGGCAACCGAAGAAATATGGTTTGAGATAAAGGAAGAGGCAGGGGCTACCGAATTTGTCGGCTATGAGGCAATAAAGGCACAAGGCAAGGTGGTTGCTATTATTGCCGACGGCATGCCTGTGCAAACACTGCATGGGGGTGCGGAAGGCTCGATAATTCTAAACCAGACCCCGTTTTATGGCGAGTCAGGCGGTCAGGAAGGCGATAAGGGCTTTATCCGCTCGGATAGCGGTTTTGAAATGCAGATTTCCGATACACAGAAAAAGCTTGGTGCATTGCATGTACATGTAGGAAAGGCATTAAGCAGTGAAATAAAGGTAGGTGACGTTGTAACCGCTAATGTTGATGAGGAACGCCGCAATAATTTACGTGCCAACCATTCGGCTACCCATATCCTGCATGCGGTATTGCGTGAGGTGCTGGGCGAGCATGTAACGCAAAAAGGGTCATTAGTGGCTGAGGACAAGTTGCGTTTTGACATATCACACCCTAAAGCCGTAACCAAAGAAGAATTGCAGCAGGCTGAAGATAAGGTAAATGAAATAATCAGACAGGATTCAGCGGTCATGACACGTGTTATGGAGCCTGAAGCCGCTATAAAAGCCGGTGCTATGGCATTATTCGGCGAGAAATACGGTGATGAGGTGCGTGTTGTAAATATGGGTCTTAACGCTGGTGGGGATTATTCCGTAGAGCTGTGTGGCGGAACCCATGTAAGACGCACATCGGATATCAAAGAGTTCAAGATAGTTTCAGAGTCGGCAATTGCGGCAGGAATACGTAGGATAGAGGCAATCACAGGCGATGCCGTAAAGGCATATGAGGCACAGCAGGACGAAAAGAAGCAACGGCAGATAGATGCTTACAAAACTGAAATAACCGCATTACAGGAAGAAGCAGCCTCCTTAGGCGAAAAGTCGGAGGTTAATGCCGATTCACTACAATCTGATGATGATTTCCGTGATGCTATAAAGGGCTTGAAAAAGCAGATATCAAATCTCCGTCAAAAGGCTGCTATGAGCGGTACGGTGGAAAAAGAGGAAATAAACGGCATTGCGTTCATCGGTAAAAATTTCGGTGATGTTTCGCCAAAAGACTTGCGTGATTTAGTCGGCAACTTACAACAACAGATTGGTTCGGGCGTAGTTGCTGCGACATCTTCCTTTGAAGGCAAAGGCTCACTGATTATTGCGGTAAGTGACGACCTGACTTCAAAGGTAAATGCTGTGGAATTAGTGCGTGCCTCCGCCGATATTCTGGGTGCTAAGGGTGGCGGAGGCAAGCCTAATTTTGCACAAACAGGCGGAACTAACGGTGATAAGGTTGAAGAAGCTATTGCCAAGATAAGGGAAACCTTGGCAGCTTAATATTTGTTCTTTTGTCATATTGAATTTATAGTAAATTTGAATTTACTATATTTAAGCATCTAATTTTAAGCTTAAAAGCCACTGAAAAGGTCTTCTAGGCAGAAGATTCGGGTGACATTAAAAGGAATACAAAAATGCAAAAACTAAAAACAGCAGTTCTTATATCAGGCAGCGGTACAAACCTTCAGGCTTTGATTGACGCATGCGGCAATAGTGATTTTCCCGCTCAAATAGTATTAGTGCTATCTAATAAAGCCGATGCATACGGATTAGAACGTGCAAAAAAAGCAGGCATCAAAACCGCCGTTGTAAATCATAAGGATTTTGCCTCCCGTGAGGAATTTGATAGACAGATGGACAAGGTGATTATTGAATCAGGTGCTAAATTTATCTGCATGGCAGGTTTTATGCGTCTTTTATCAGGCTGGTTTACACAAAAATGGCAGGGCAAGCTTGTTAATATCCACCCCTCTTTGCTACCTTCTTTTAAAGGTGTTAATGCACAAA
The DNA here is from genome assembly GCA_027620075.1 of Pseudomonadota bacterium. Taxonomy (NCBI): domain Bacteria; kingdom Pseudomonadati; phylum Pseudomonadota; species Pseudomonadota bacterium. The sequence goes on from JAQCEY010000002.1 coordinate 52,017, forward strand.
AACAGGCGTTAGAATACGGCGTAAAGATTGCAGGCTGTACCACTCATTTTGTAACCGAAGAAATGGACGCAGGGCCTATTATCGCACAGGCGGCGGTTAAAGTTGATGAAAATGAAACCGTGGAGAGCCTGACAGCTAAAATCCTTGAAAAAGAACATGAAATATACCCCAAGACCTTACGGCTTGTAGCTGAGGGAAAAGCCTCCTTTTAAAATATCAAAATAATAGACAAGCGGCACTTACTCCTTTAAGGTACAAAAAGATTAATTTTTTAGTGAGGATTTTATTATGCTTTTTAATGACTTTATAATAACAGGTGACAACGATGACGATATCTCTACAGGTATCGGTCAGGATTTTATTATAAGCCGTGGCGGTGATGATACTGTAGTTTCAGGAGCCGACAGTGATATGGTGTTGGCAGGTTCGGGTAACGACCGTATATTCGGTGAGAACGGTCAGGACTTCCTGTTCGGCGGTACGGGCAATGACGAAGTTAACGGCGGAGAAGGAAATGACTGGTTGTTCGGCGGGGAAGGTGACGATCTTCTCATCGGCGGTTTAGGTGCTGATAAAATATCCGGCGGAGAAGGTGTTGACACCTTCAAATACGTATCAACATTTGAATCCAACGGCAGCTTCTTTGATATAATTTTCGGTTTTGAACAAGGAACGGATATTATAGACCTTTCCGAGCTTGATTTTGACGGAATAAGCAGCTTTGCGGATATTACCGTTGATAATCAGGGCGGAACTACGACTATCGCAGGTAACAGCGTGGATTTTTTCGTTCAGTTAAATGGCGGGCATGACCTTACTGCCTCTGATTTTGTATTCTAAATTACCTTGAAAATCCCTTGTTTTAATAAACGATCAGGGGATTTTCTTTTTTGCGCCTTGCAATTAATTGTTGTATTTTGTGGTGGCTTACTTATATTCTTATAGCTTGATTGTTAAATTTATCGTCAATTCAACTATTTCCATTACGCATGAAAAGATCCTTAGCATTTATAATCGTCGGTATAAGTTTATTCTTTACAATGTTGCTAATACCTGCACCCGATGCTATAGGAGATACGGGCTGGCGTGTTATCGCCGTTATATCCCTGATGTTGATATGGTGGATAAGCGAAGCCGTACCTATTGCCATAACCGCATTATTACCTATCGTCCTGTTTCCGGTATTGAAGGTTGTCCCGTTAAATGAAGTCACTGCCAATTACGGTAACCATATTGTTTTCCTGTTCCTTGGCGGCTTTACCATCGCCCTTGCCATGGAAAAATGGAATCTGCATACAAGGATTGCACTTGCTATAGTCAGAAAAACAGGGACTCACGCCAACGGTATAATATTAGGCTTTATGATTGCGACGGCTTTTTTGAGCATGTGGCTTAGTAATACCGCAACTACCGTTATGATGCTACCGATAGCGGCATCTATACTTGCATTGGTAACCAACGGCAAGGCACAAAGCGAGTTGCCTCAATCTACGGCACGTTTTGCGTTATCGCTGGTGCTGGGCATAGCCTTTGCCGCAAATATAGGCGGAACGGCAACATTAACGGGAACTCCGCCAAATGCTATTTTTGCAGCCTTCATGCAAAAACAGTATGATTATACTGTTGAGTACGGCTCGTGGATAATGATAGGCCTGCCTTTTGCCGTACTTATGCTGATAGCCTGCTGGTTCGTATTGTGCTTCCTTGTATATCCAAGCCGTATGGGAAATATTGCGGGTGCAAGTTCAGAGATAGAAAAACGCTATAAGGCTCTCGGTAAGATATCATATAACGAGATAATGGTTCTTGTAGTATTTGTATCTACGGCACTTTTATGGATATTTAAGTCTTCCATACTTCCTTTTGCCATAAAGGACGCAGGTATTGCTATAGCTGCATCAATAATATTGTTCTTAATACCGAGGGAAGATAAAAAGGGATTTCTGATGCAATGGGGAGGACGACCTGAGAATAACGACATGATAAAAATGCCTTGGAACATATTGCTGTTATTCGGCGGAGGTCTTAGCATAGCCGGTGCTATGGATAAAAGCGGTCTGGTCAGTGTTATCGGTGAGCAAATATCGTCTTTTGATTCACTGGGCATTTTCGGTATAGTAGTGCTTTGCTTTATAGTAACTTTATTTATAACGGAAGTTATGAGTAACCTTGCACTTATTACTATATTCCTGCCTGTTCTTGCCGGAATTGCACTGAACTTTGGTGAGAATCCGTTGTTATTTGCTATAGGGGCTACTTTAGCCTCTTCATGTGCGTTCATGCTGCCTATGGCAACACCGCCGAACGCTATTGTTTTTGCCAGCGGTTATATAAAAATTGCCCAGATGGTAAAGGTCGGTACGGTTATGAATATTATATCTATAATACTTATCACCTTACTTTCATACACCTTGATAAGTGCGGTATTTGACATTAAAGCTAAAACCGTTCCCCAGTGGGCTAAGGTTGTTGAGAAATAGTTACAAGTATCGTAACTAACTTTTCAACAATGCTGTCATCCCCCGAATTTGCGAAGCAAATTATAGGGGGATCTTGTTTTAACTTATTCAGATCCCCGAACAAGTCGGGGATGACAACTCTAACTATTGAAAAGTAAAAATACTATACTTGACCATCGGATGACTTTTATTTCGAGTCAGGCTTAATGAATAGGTGTATTACCGTTCCTATCTCTTATTGAAAGAGCCTTGTTGGCATTATCACCCAATACTTCCAGAGCATGGGTTAACACTTCGGGGCATGTATGGGAAGCAAGCCGGTGCAGAGCGGTCGATTGTTCACGATTATTTGTATCAGTAAGCTGGAAATCGGCAAGCCCGTATTTATCGGCTTCATCAAGTATAAAATTAACCACCTTATTATTGTTGATATTATGGCTGACTATATCCAAAAACGAGCCTTCATATATCTGATTATCGGACTCAAAGCGGTTACAGCTAAAAAGCTCTTTTTTCTCATTTTCGGATAATTCACTTATTGTCTGAAGTATTCTTTTACCGGTTATCTTCATATCCGTCAAATCCAGCTCCAAAGCACTTATAATTTTCTTAGAAAGTTCTTTGTTACAAGTTTTGTTTTTTTCTCCCATTTAACTCCCCCCTTCGGTTATTCAATGCCTTTTCAAAAAACAATGCTGCTATTACGCCTCATTGTAGTATAATTTTTATTACATTGCAAATTTTATTGGAACGAATTTAGGACGATAATTATAAGTGTTTGAAAAATCAGGCAACACACTCGGGTATAAGGATGTCGAGTATTAACTCACCATCTTTTGCCAATATATCTATCTCAACATCGGTGAAATTTAGTAAGGTATTTCGGATGTCTTGAAGGTCTACACCGCCTTCAGATTCATTTATGATTATCTTATGAATATCTATATTGCGGCTTTTAAGGGCATTTATAGCGGTCAGGGTGTGGCTGATAGTACCAAGATAGCTACCCGTAACCAATATCGCAGGCAGATTAACTTCCTGCATCAGGTCAAGAAATGTTTTTTCCTTGTTTATAGGAACCATAACCCCGCCAACGCCTTCTATTATAAGATGCTCCGATAGTGCTTTTGCACTCTTACAAAATTTAACGACCGTATCGAAATTTATCTCCCTACCCTCTTTTGCCGCTGCCATATCGGGTGAAAGTGGAGCTATAAACCGCCATGGAGATATAGTATCTATATCATCGGGGAAGAACGGTCTTCCCATAGCGGAAAGGATACGACAGGTATCCGTTTCTTCATTATAATCTTCCCAACCGCTGATTATAGGTTTAAGACCTAATACACTTATATTTTGGGCAACAAGCCTTTTTATAAGCGAGCATGTAACATATGTCTTGCCTATATCCGTACCTGTTGCCGTAATAAAATATTGTGTCATTAATTAGCTTTAGATGCGTTTTGCTTATTTTGCTGCATTTTATGCTGGGTAAACAATGCTCCAAAATCCACAGGGTCAAGCATTAACGGAGGGAAACCGCCGTCACGTGTTGCGTCTGAGATTATTCTACGAGCATAAGGAAATAGCATTCCAGGGCAATATACCATCAATACCGCCTCTTTTTCTCCTTCAGGCACGTCTACCGAGAATATCCCCGAATAATTAAGCTCTACTACGAAAAGACCACTATCTTTAACTTTCGCTTTTGCACCCATTATAAGGCTAACCTCAAAGGCATTTCCTTCTATAGCCTGAACCTGAATATCAACCGAAACATCTATATTGGGTTTTTCGCCCTTTCCTATCAGGCTCTTAGGGGCATTCGGATTTTCAAAAGACAGGTCTTTTACATATTGTGCGTTAATAATAACCTGCCTGTTAGGCTGTTGATTATTTGGCTGATTTTCGTTCTTTTGTTCTTTTTTTGTCATTAATTTAACCTTTTCTTCATATTTTTAGTTTATAATAAAACTATATAAATTTATTGTAATAATAACTATCTTGCAACAGTCTATAATTTGATATAAGATGTAATATAGGGTTTTACGAGGAATTACCAGTTTAAATTAATGTTTTTGGGAGTGCTAATGGCTTTTGATATAATTTTATTTGCCGCTTTAGCTGTCTATGTAGGAATAAAGCTTTTTAATAGCTTAGGTAATAAAGACTATGACGATCAGATAAAGCCGAGCAGCCATACTACGGCTAATAACGTTGTTCAGTTCCCTGAGGGACTGAAGCAGCATGTTACTGACGTAAAGTTTGAGGAAGTAACGGAAAATTACGCCGAATTAGAGAAAAAACACGGCCCTGAGATAGCATCGAATATAAAGAAAATCAGAAGACTAGACCCGTCTTTTACCGAAAGTAGCTTTTTAACGGGTGCAAGCAAGGCTTTTGAAATCATATTAGAGGCATTTGCTAACGATGATAAATTAACATTAAGAAAGCTTCTTTCAAAAGATATGTATAATAGCTTTACCGATGAAATAGAGAACAGGAAGAAAAGCCAAAAAACTTATGAAAACACTCTTGTTTCTATATTGGCTTCCAATATAAAATCTATTGCACTTGAGAGAAAATACGCAAAAATAGTAGTTGAGATAGTTTCCGAACAAATAAACCTTATCAGGGACAAAAAGGGTGATATTGTTGAAGGGAACCCTTCTACAGTTAACAAAATCAGCGAGTTATGGACTTTTGCCCGCAACCTTTCATCTTCAAATCCTAACTGGGAACTTGTAGCTACGGGCGATTCTAAATAATTTTACTTTCCCGAATATGCTTAATGTGCTAAATATACACCTATAATCAGGTAAGATATAAGGTATATATTTATGCGTATAGGTAATTTAGTTTCCCTTTCATTTTTGTTGTGTTTTTTATGTTCATGCAGCCTTTTCGGGGATAAACTAACCCTAAAAGAAGCAAGCTTTGAGGAGATTTCGGGCTGGCAGGACGATAGCCATAACGATGCTCTGATATCTTTTTTACAATCATGCAAAAAGTTCGAATCACTGCCCGAAGACAGGCTTGCGCATAATAGCGGCGTAGCAGGTACATATGGCGACTGGAAAAAGGTCTGCCGCAATGCCGTTTCAGGACAATATTCCGACCCGAAACTCTTTTTTGAATCTAATTTCAAACCCTATCTTGCCAGAAACTGGTGGGATACAAAAGGAACTTTTACGGGATATTATGAAATTGAATTAAAAGGCAGCAGGACTCGCAACGGCTCTTACCAATACCCTCTTTATTCTAAGCCGTTTGACCTTGAAGACGGAAACAAATATTACAGCCGAAAACAAATAGAAAAAGGTGCATTAGCCGGAAAGGGCTATGAAATTGCATGGGTTGACGACCCTGTACGGGCTTTTTTCCTACATGTTCAGGGGTCGGGGCGTATAAAGATGGACGACGGCTCGGTAATGAGGGTAGGCTATAACGGCAAGAACGGGCATAAATACGTTTCTATCGGTCGCTACCTGATAGATAAGGGCTATATTGACGAAGAAGAGATGTCGGCTCAGGCAATAAAAAAATGGCTATATCTGAACCCCGATAAAATGGTAAAAGTCCTAAATGAAAACCCTTCATATGTATTTTTCCGTGAACTTGGTCATGACGGAGGACCTATCGGCGGTCAGGGAGTACCTTTAACGCCTATGCGTTCGCTGGCGATAGATAAGCGTTTCGTACCATATGGTGCTCCCGTTTGGGTTGATGTGCGTCTAAAAGGAGAGAGTGAAAAAGAATTCAAAAGCCTTCTTATAGCTCAGGATACGGGTGGGGCGATAAAAGGCCCTGTGCGTGGCGACCTGTTCTTCGGATATGGCGATGAGGCGGAACACCTTGCAGGCTATCAAAATAACGTGGGCCACTATTTCATATTACTCCCGAAAAATTTATAGAAAAATGTATTTTTGCAATAAAGTTGCAACAAAACATCTATATTATATCGTTATGATACTTGCATTATAACAGAGCGGGAGTTTAAAATGGGCTTATTTTCAAAAACTGATAAAGATACCGGTGAAGTTGCCAAGGAAGCCGTAAAACAAACAAGCGACAACGCTAAAGAGGCACTCGGTTTTAATAAAGAAGAAAAAGGAGATATTAAGGAATTAGCTAAAGAGGCTAAAAAAGTCGGAGAAGCATTCGGAACTCAAGCAAAAGAAGCTAAAGGTTATGACGCTCCTGCAAATAACGCTAAAACTCCTGAAAAAGAACTAGCAATATAACGTTTTATGTTAGACATATTATCAAATATAGGAAACATCCTCGGAAGCATTACTAAAGCATCTGTTGCCACAAGTGCTTTAAAGGACGTTGCCGACCCGGCAGAAAAATCCGAAAAAGGGGATATAGGCTCCGTTGTAGCAGGAGGAGGCTTTCAAAAGCTAGCCGACACCTTGCGTGAGGGCGGCGTGACCGAGCAAAAGGACGGAGTTTCAACATCTGCCCCCAATGTTTCACAGGAGCAAGATAAAGGGCTTAACAGATAATAGTCCTATAATGCACACTTCCTTCGAACGCTCCTTATTTTCTATATTAAATTCCTATAAAGTTTATGTTATAGTAACAATATGGAAGAAGAAAATAATTTAACAGATGAAGATTTGGAGCTTTGGTATTATGTAAGTAAGACCGTCGAGCCTTTACACGGCAGAGAACCTGTCGAACCTCCCGCCCCTCAACCTACCGACACTTCCATAAAAACCGAAGCAAACCTTGAAGACATCGAAAAACTAATTTCACAGATGCAACAAGCCAAAATATCCACTCCCCGGTATGATTATATAAAACACGGAACAATGTCCGGCGTAGACAAATCTACAGCGAAAAAACTTACGGGAGGCAAATTCCAAATAGATGCAAGCCTAGACCTGCACGGCAAAACTCAGGACGATGCTTTGTATTTGCTTCGTAATTTTATCAACAGCTCATATAGCTCGGGAAAACGCAATGTTCTGGTGATTACCGGAAAAGGTGCGAACAATGACGGTATTTTAAAAAATCAGGTTCCTCGCTGGCTTAACAATGACGGCTTACGAGAGCGTATTATAATGTTTTCCCACGCAAAGCCAAAACATGGCGGTGATGGTGCTTTATATGTATTGTTAAGAAAAAATAAATAATTACCCCGTATAATAATTAATACATAAAATGATTTTACAGGACTTATGGTTAATGAACAAAATAACAAGGGCTTTACGTTAATTGAGCTTTCCATTGTTATCGTAATTATCGGATTGATAGTTGCAGGAGTAGTCGGCGGACAGGCAATCGTCCGTCAGGCAAAGGTACGTGCTGTAATTTCCGATTATAACCAAACTTTATCATCTATAAACGCATTTAACCTTGAATATAACGGACTACCGGGCGATTTTAACAGAGCCGCCGCATACGGCATAGGAGGTGATGGTGATGGTAACAAAAAGATACAAGGACAAACCGTTGAGGGTTATTACGCATGGCAACATCTGTCGAATGCAGGATTAATAAGCGGCTCTTATACCGGATTAGACGCAGGCAATCCCGACTATCAGATGGGTATAAACATTCCGGGCTCATCATATGGAGGTAGCGTTGCGATACATTTATCTTATATAGGATCTGTAGGGAGCAATTGCCTGACCTTAGTTACACTTCCTTTATTTGGAGTTATAAACGAAACAAATGTGATAACTTTCGGTGCAATTGAAAATGCACCTTCAGGCTGTCCAAGGGATGGTTTTCTACGGGTGTCGGAAGCACATGGAATCGATACTAAAATTGATGACGGAAGTCCTGATTCAGGAATAATGTTCAGTGCAAATACCAGAAATCTAAATGTTAACGGTGACCGCTGTGTCGATAATCGCGTTCAGGGTACAGGTGGTGCAAATTATGACTTTGATGAAGAAGGTAACGATTGCAGAATCCTGTTTAGATTTTAATTACGACAGCTTCTTTTCCACCACGTCCCAGAAAATCGTCTCCAAACGAGTATCATTCAATCTGTTTATCGCCTGAATACCCGTTGGCGAGGTAACATTTATCTCTGTCAGATATCCGTCTATTATATCAATGCCCGTCAAAATTAACCCACGCTTTTTAAGCTCGGGTTTAAGTGCATCACATATCTGTTTTTCTCGAGCTGTAAGCTCTGTTTTTTCACCATGCCCACCTTGCACAAAGTTAGATAATATACTCCCCTGTTCGGGAACTCTGTTTACCGCTCCGGCAACCTCACCATCTATCAAAATAATTCTTTTATCCCCCTTATGCACATTTTCAATGAATTTTTGTGCTATGATAGGAGTTTTGTATTTATCTATGAGTTTATCGGCTATTTCTTTGAGGTTTTTCTCTATCTTGAAAACGTCCCTGCCACCATGTGCGTATAGAGGTTTCAGGACTATTTTACCATGTTCTTTTTCAAAATTTTCAATTGAACTGATATCGGCAGATATCAGGGTTGGAGGCATAAATTCGGCAAAATCGGTCACGAATATTTTTTCAGGGCAGTTCCTGACTTGCATAGGGTTATTTATCACCAAGACATCATCGGATATTTTGTCCAGAATATATGTGTACGTCAGATAGTTCATGTCATATGGCGGGTCTTGTCGCATAAGCACCACGTCCATACCTTTAATAGCTATGGTTTGTCGGTTGCTTAATTCAAAATAATCCTTTTCCCGCCTATATAATGAAAGCTTTTGAACATTCGCAAAAACCTCTCCGTTTTGAAGAAACATTTGTTGCGGCTGATAATAAAGCAGCTCATACCCTCTTTTTTGGGCTTCTAACGCTAAAACAAATGTTGTATCGCTATTTATATTTATAGATGCGATATCGTCCATCTGCACCGCTATTTTCAGTGACATATTTATGACCTGCTAGCATCAGTCTTTAATATTGCATGGTTAACTACTTTTTGAACTCCTTTTACCATACTTGCAATAGTCGTTACCTTGTTAAGCTCGTTTGCGTCCTGAGCTATTCCCATAAGGTAAACAACTCCGTCCACCACCTCTATTGAGTAATTGACCGAACGCACGCCTTTTTCCAGCAGCAATCTGCTAGATATCTGGGTTTTAATCCACTTATTCTGCACTATATCGGTAAGGCTGTTTTCATCTTTTATCGTAATATCGTTAATCACTTCCACCACTCCCTTCGGCTTCCATGCCAGCCTTACGGCATCTATCCTTGTTTCGGTGGAATTAACGGTTCCGGTAAGATGCACTCTTCCTTCTATTACTTCAACCGAAATACCTGCCAACAGGTCTTTGGATTTTTCCTCATTAACATATAGCTGTTTTATTTTCCAGAATATTGCCGTATCGTCTAACGCCTTACCTGCCGTCCTTTCCTGTACTGCAACCGTACCTACCGTTGCTACCGAACCCAGCACCGCCGTTTCTACGCACGAGCTTGTCAAAAGCATTGCCGACATTAAAAATATTATTTTTTTCATAACTACCCTACTTGCTTTTATTTGTTATTCTCACTTTATTTCCGAATCGGCATAAATATATTCTCAAATTCTCTTTTCAACACTTCATCAACTTTTTCTTTAGGAACATTTATACCTAATTTTTCCAAAGATGTAACCCCATATTGTGAAATGCCGCATGGAACTATTCCTTCAAAATGGGAAAGGTCGGGGTTTATATTAATAGCTATACCGTGATAAGTAACCCATTTTCTTACTCTAATACCTATTGCTGCTATTTTTTCTTCAGTTCCTTCATTTTCTACCCAGATACCTACCCTTCCCTGCCTTCTTTGACCGTCCACGCCAAAAAAATTTAAGGTGTTTATTATCCATTGTTCCAGATCGAAAATATATGCTTTTATGTCCGTTGCCTGACGTTTTTTTAAATCCAGCATTACATATACCACCCTTTGTCCCGGACCGTGATAGGTATATTGTCCTCCCCTGCCCGTTTGATATACGGGGAATTTATCCGCCTCCAGCAAATCATGTTTGGCGGCACTGCTTCCTGCCGTATACAAAGGCGGATGTTCGGTAAGCCATACAAGCTCATCAGATGTTCCCGATATAATACCGGCAACGGTTTTTTCCATAATATTCAGCGATTCGGGATAGTCCTGCAAACCGTCGCTTATAAGATATTGCATATTATCTTGATTAGAATGAAATTTATTGCTAATAGTTCTCACCTACCAATATAATATTTTTATGACTTTGTAAAATTTATTAAGTTATTTTGTCATAACTAATATTTATGCATGCGGAAAATGCGACCGTGGCGGAACCGGTAGACGCGCAGCGTTGAGGTCGCTGTGCCTTTAATTAGGCGTGGAAGTTCAAATCTTCTCGGTCGCACCATACTTTCAAAATGCTTTTCATATTTTTAATTTATGCCTAACACCCCCATACGGGCAATAAAGATATCATTGGATTTCACCTCCTTTCTATGCTAGAAAACCTTTGCGTACACTTAAATATAAGGATTCGGAGCAGAAAATGTCGGAAGATAAAGTCGAGATAGAAAAAGATGACGCTTCTGCCGCAGCTAATGAGTCTTACGGTCTTTCCGACGAGCAGTCCAAAGAGTTGCTGGAGGCTTTAGAAAACAAGCAGCGTTCCGTTGTAAAGGGGCTTGTAGACCCTCTGCATAGTGCCGATATAGCGGATTTCATTGAGAAAATATCGCCCGAACAACGCAGAAGCTTTGTAAAATATATCCGTAAAGATTTTGCTCCCGAGATATTGGTTGAAATAAACAATAGTGCAAAAGAAGATGTAATCGGGGTCTTGGGGGCAAGGAAAAGTGCCGAGGCGATAAATACGCTGGAAAATGACGACGCTGTTGAGGTTATGGAAAACCTGACAGAAGCCGGTCAGCAGGTGATTTTGGGAGAAATGCCTGAAAACAAGCGTGAACAGATGGAAGAGAGCCTGTCTTTCCCCGAAGATAGTGCGGGGCGTTTACTTGACAAAAAGATAGTTTGTGTTCCTGAATTCTGGACTGTAGGTCAGACCATTGATTTTTTGCGTTCCAACAAGGACTTACCGAGGGATTTTTACCAAATATTCGTTTCCGACCCAAAAATGAAGCCTGTCGGCGGAGTTTTACTAAGCCATATCATGTGTTCAAACCGCTCTGTTAAAATAAAAGACATAATGAGCGAAAACCTAAAAACCATAAAAGCGAATATGGATCAGGAGGAAGTGGCTTTCATATTCAGGCAGTACGGTCTGGTTTCTGCACCCGTGGTAAATGAAGACGGGCGTATGATAGGTATTATTACCGTTGACGATATCGTACACGTAATAGAAGAAGAGGCTCAGGAAGATATCCTGCGTTTAGGCGGTATATCCGAAACCGACATACATACCGGCTTTGCAGAAACCACCATGAGCCGCTTTCCATGGCTGATAGCCAATTTAGTTACCGCTATAATTGCGTCTATCGTTATCGGTCTTTTTGAGGAAACTATAGAAAAACTTGCCGCCCTTGCGGTTTTAATGCCGATAGTTGCCTCAATGGGAGGTAATGCCGGAACCCAGTCAATTACCGTTACCGTGCGTGCGATTGCCACTAAAGAACTGACATCAACCAACATGATGCGTGTGGTAAAAAAAGAACTGATGGTAGGTGGGTTGAACGGTATTATGTTCGCTGTAATAACCGGCATATTGTCTTATGCGTGGTATGGAAATGCCGGTTTAAGCCTAGTATTTGCCGTTGCCACCATATTCACCTTGCTGCTTGCCGGATTATCAGGTGCTTTAGTTCCCGTAGGGCTGGTTAAGCTAGGCGTTGACCCTGCAATAGCATCAAGCGTTTTGCTTACTACCATTACCGATATCGTGGCTTTCGGGGTGTTTTTAGGCTTTGCTACTATGATATTATTTTAATCTCTTTCAGGTTTAACTCCTCGAAGCTTGCTTCGTATAATTTAAGTTGCAAGTAGCAAGTTGTAAGTTGTAAGTTGCATCTTAAGTCAGGCATCACTTGTAACTCGCTACTTGCAACTTAACTGCTCCGTAGTAGTTTACTTATTACCCCTCAATTTGAGCAACCTTGTTACTTACATGGATAAATATTTCCTCGGAAGCTTTCTTGGATTCTACAAAAGAATTAGCGTCTTTTAACCAGTTTGAAATTAATATTCTTGAATCACCTCTTAATTTTTCAGCTTCTTCTATAGCTTTTTCCACATTACCGTTTTTTAGTGCCTTTATTCCTCTGGCTATTATATCCTCTGTTTTGTTACCGGTCTCATTAGCCTCTATTTTTCGTATCTGTACAAGATTAGACAATTTTAATGTCAATCGGTCAACAACAGTCGGTGCGTCCTTACTATTTCTGCTAACATTCAATATTTCATCGGCGATATCATCAAAATCTTTAGTTAGCTTTTCTATATTAACAATTCCGTTCCTTGAATTTTCTTCTAAAATCGAAATGCTATATTTTAGTTCGGAATTTTCTCCGGCAAAGAACTTGAAAGCTCGCAATTCCTGTTCGAAACTAACCGAATTATTCACGGCTTCCCGTAATTTCACTGCGGATAGAACCAGATTATTGGAAAAAGTGTTTAACTTTGCCTGTTCAAGCTGTTCGCTGACGATATCTATTTTTTCTTCTAAGAAAGCCGTCCGGTCGCTAACATCGTTGAGTCCCGCCGATATTGCTTGGCTATCATACGCCATCTTCTCATATTCTTCAGGCGTTAAAGAATTTTGAACAACTTCTTTTTTATCTTCTTCAACTGTGAGCAAGTCCGACAACTCTTCAACGACCTCATCTGAAGACCCCTCGTCTTTTTTGGCAAAGATATCTTCATCTTCAGAATATTTTTCGGCAAAAACCTGCATATCTACGGATAGTTTTTCAATACGCCTGTCAGCGTCTTCAATCTTTCCCGTAAGTACTTTGTTTTCTACTTCCAGATTATTTATCTTGTCACCGTTTTTCTCGTTATCAGATAACAGAGCAGATATTTTTTGCGAGGTTTGAACATACTGAAATGACAATCCTCCTATAACCGCCCATGTAATAACGAAAAGAAAATTAGTTACCCTGTTTTTTGTTTTCGGACTTGTTTTATCATCCGTTTTTTTCTCAGACTCTATTTTTTCAACCTTATCTTCTTTTTTATTTACAGCCATATTAACGCCCTTTTTTACTTAAATCAGATTAGCAATATTTTTCATATCGAAGTTTTCCAAAACTATAACTTCTTTAAAACTCTGTTTTGATATAACATTTTTAATGTTTTCACTCAAACAAAAGCAAGTTGTATTTTTAAAATCATATTTACCTGCTTGTTCCGCAAATACTTCGGCGGTTCTTTTTGAAAAGAGAAAAACATAATCAAATTTTTTATCTTCAAAGTATTTTTTACATTTTGAGGATATTTTTTTGACAGGCATTGAACTATATACCACCACCCTTGTTAATTTAAAGCCTTCCGGCTTTAAGTCGTTAGCTATTATATCACCCGATATATATAACAAACCGCCATCTCTAGGGGAAAAATTCTTTTCTATATATTTTTTAAGACTTTCAACATTCCCTTTAGAAGAAAACACTTTTTCAAATCCAAGTTCTTTTGCCGCCTGTGCGGTTTTTTCACCTACGGCGACTATATCTTTTTTTGTATAACCTACGGCTCTAACCGCATTAGCACTGGTTGCAACCATTAGCTGACAGCTATCCAGATACGGGTGTATCACTTTATTGGCATTTTGATAAAACTGAATTTCTAAAAACGGCTCTATAAAGCTCTCAACCCCGATTTTTGCAAGATCTTCTTCAAACTTCTTAGAATCTATATAAGGTCTTGTAACCAATGCCAGTTTTTTTTCTTTAACCATTTTTTTCATGAGAATTTATTTTTAGTTGAAATTATACTTAAAAATTCCGTTAAGTAAATTCAATCTAAAATCTTTTTTACTCCCTTTTTCTCAACCCAGAAGAAAAATATGCGCATTACTCTCAATTTTTAATTGATTAACTTCACAAAACAAATATTTTGAATTAAAAAGTTAAAACATAAACGTATTATGAATTCAAAAGATCAAATTATGATAAAACGCCTCAAAGAACAAATGAAAATCTCGGGTCTTAATGCCAGACAGTTATCACTAAAGGCAAATGTGGGCAAGTCGTTTATATACGACATATTAAGCGGTAAATCCACAAACCCCACAACCAAGAAAATTCAGGCAGTAGCCGATGCTTTGGGCATAAGTATGCAGTATTTAATGTGTGAAAGTGGCAATGATAACCACATAAAAGATGAGGATTATGTATTTATAGACAGCCTTTATAAAGATGAAGTAAATACACACAACTCTATTGAGGCCAATACGTCAAAAAAACTTAAATTGTCCTTTAAAAAAGACTGGATAAAGAAAACGCTAAACACCAACATAGAAAATATACGGTCACTGATAATTAATGGCGACTATATGTCACCAACGTTACAAAACGGTGATATAGCTTTGATAGATATTTCAAAAAAAACTCCTAACCCGCCCGGGATATATATTTTATATGACGGTCTTGGTTTGGTAGTAAAAAGGCTGGAAAGTATAAAAAAATCAAATGAAAATGTTATCTATGTAACTGCTGATAATAAAAACTACAAATCTTATGAATGTTCTTTATCTGAACTGAATATTATCGGAAGGATAATATGGTTCTCAAGAGCGGTTGGTTAATGCACTTCAAAAAATATCAGACATTTTCCCACGTCATCAGAATAGTCGTAAGTTGCCGAGGTTAAGTTCTTAAAAAAGTTATTTTCTATAATACAGCCACTATCAAATCTTGTAGCTTCGTTTCTACTTGCCTTGATCCAACCATCACCAGCCAAACCATCATCAAGTTTTGTATCTATGCTAATAGTATCTTTTGTTGTTACATATTGATGTAATGCATTATTTGAAGACGTAATATCTCCAATTTGTAAATGCCATTGATTTATACTACTACCATAGACATTATCATCGCTACGAGCTATGCGATAATAAACTCCTTGTCCAAAAGGCGTCGCCTCATTTGTTCTTAAAAATTCAGGAGTCGGGCCGACAACATATTTTGTATAAAGGTTTTCTACTTGCAAAACTTCCCAAAAACCATCCGGTTCATTAGTGTTATGTTCCATTACCCTATTTCCGTTACCGTTTTGTATTGAAGGATAGTAAGATTGTATATTCCTTATGTCACCCGGTAAGGCATTATATTGTAGTTTAAACGAGTTCATTGCTGTTTTTACTTGATTCACATCTGAAATTAAGTTCCGCAGCTTTGCCTGTTTTACGAGTGCTTGTCCACCAACCACACTTGCAACAATCAGCCCTATAAGAACCATAACTATAGATAATTCTATCAGGGCAAAACCTTTTTTTAATAACAACTCTCTTTTAAACATTTGAATCTTAAATAAAATTAAACCATTTGTAAAAATAATATTACCAAAAAATCCTTAATATTCAATTAATTTCCTACTTTAAAATATTTTTCCTCCTGCTATATTCAAATCCATGAAAAAAGAAGATACGTTCATACATTTACGGGTTCATAGTTCATACTCCTTGCTTGAAGGGGCGATTCCACCGAAAAATATGGTAAAGCTGTGCAAAAAATATAAGCAACCCGCAGTAGCTATAACCGATTCGGGAAATTTATTCGGTTCATTGGAATTTTCAGGTGCGTGTGCCGAAGAAGGAGTGCAACCCGTTATAGGCTGCATCATTGCGGTGGATTTCGCTACCGTGAAAAGTCCTTTTTCTACGCCGGTCTATGATAAATTATTATTACTGGCAAAAAATGATGACGGATATTTAAACCTATTAAAACTTGTCAGTAAATCATTTTTAGAAACACCTTCCGATGAAAAAGCACACATCTCCGTTGAAGACCTAAAAAAACATAACAACGGATTAATAGCCCTGACAGGCGGCGATGACGGTATTATAAACAGATTATTACTTGAAAAACAGGTTGATAATGCAGAAAAAGAGCTTCTGAATCTAAAAGATATCTTCGGCGACAGGTTATATATAGAACTGATGCGCCTTGAATCACTGACAGAAGATGAAACCGAGCGTCCGTTAATAGACTTTGCTTATAAACACAATATCCCTTTAGTGGCAACTAATGACGTATATTTTGCCGATCAGGGCGTGCATGAAGCTCATGATGCATTAATGTGTATTGCCGACGGACGCTATGTAACCGAACAAAACCGTAAGAAAGTAGGCAAACAGAATTATTTTAAGTCAACCCGTGAGATGGTGGAGCTGTTCAAGGATATTCCCGAAGCTATAGAAAATACCGTAAATATAGCAAAACGCTGTAGCGTAATGTCCGAGTATCGCAAGCCGATGCTTCCCCATTTTGATTGCGGTGAAGGTCGTTCTGAAGCCGAGGAGCTAAAGAAACAGGCAAAAGAAGGGTTGCAACTCCGACTTGATATCCATGTTTATAAAGACGGTCAGACAGAAGATGAAAGAGAGAAGATAGATGAAGAATATTTTTCCCGTCTTGATTTCGAACTTAACGTTATCAACACGATGGATTTCCCCGGCTACTTTTTGATAGTATCCGATTTCATAAAATGGAGTAAGAAAAACAACATTCCCGTAGGGCCGGGTCGTGGTTCGGGAGCGGGTTCGGTTGTTGCGTGGAGTTTACAGATAACCGACCTTGACCCGCTTCGTTTCGGTCTGCTTTTCGAGCGTTTTTTAAATCCTGAACGTGTATCTATGCCCGATTTCGATATCGACTTTTGTCAAGAACGCCGTGAGGAAGTTATAAGATACGTTCAGCAAAAATACGGACGTGACAGGGTTGCACAGATTATTACCTTCGGAAAGCTACAAGCTCGTGCGGTAATACGTGATGTCGGGCGTGTGTTACAAATGCCTTACGGGCAGATAGACCGTATTTCCAAGATGATTCCTTTTAACCCCATTGACCCCGTAACTTTGCAAAAAGCCATTGATATGGACAGAAGCTTCAAACAGATGGTTGATGAGGATAAGGAGATATCCAAACTGGTAAATATAAGCCTGAAGCTTGAAGGATTAAACCGCCACGCCTCAACTCACGCAGCAGGTGTAGTAATAGCCGACAGACCTTTGGAAGAACTAGTCCCTGTTTACCGCGACCCTCGCTCAGACATGCCTGTTTGCGGTTATTCAATGAAATACGCCGAAGGTTCAGGGCTGGTAAAATTCGACTTTTTAGGCTTAAAGACCTTGACGGTAATATCTAAAACCTGCGAGTTTGTGCGGCAAAAGGGCATAGACATAGATATATCGAAAATACCTATAGATGACAAAAAATCCTTTGAGATGATATCAAAAGGAGATTCTATCGGCGTATTCCAGATAGAGAGTGCCGGAATGCGCGACACATTACGCAAGATGAAGCCGGACAATATTGAGGACATAATCGCACTTATATCATTATACCGCCCGGGTCCGATGGATAATATACCTGCATATATCAGGCGTAAGCATGGCGAGGAAGAGCCTGACTATTTAGACCCGATGCTGGAAGGAATTTTAAAAGAAACATATGGGGTTATTATCTATCAGGAACAGGTAATGCAGATAGCACAGGTAATGGGCGGTTATAGCCTTGGCGGTGCGGACTTGCTGCGGCGTGCTATGGGTAAGAAGATAGCTTCCGAGATGGATCAGCAACGCAAGATTTTCGTAGAGGGAGCGGTAAAAAACGGTGTGGCAAAATCAAAAGCCAGCTCCATCTTTGATTTAGTAGCAAAGTTTGCAGGCTACGGATTCAACAAGTCACACGCTGCCGCATATGCCATGATATCATACCAGACGGCATATTTAAAAGCACATTACCCCGTAGAGTTTTTATCGGCTTCCATGAATCTGGATATACACGATACCGATAAAATAAATACCTTCCGTGCCGAAGCCGTTGAGCAGAAAATAACCATTCTACCGCCTGATATCAACAAATCCTTTGCATATTTCAGACCCGAAAAAACTAAGAACGGAGAACTTGCTATCCGCTATGGTTTGGGTGCTTTGAAAAGTGTGGGTACTACCGCTATGGGTATTTTGGAAAAAGAACGCAGTGAAAATGGCGATTTTAAAGATATTTTTGATTTAGCATCAAGATGTGGCGGTCAGGTAATGAACAAACGCCAGATGGAAAGTCTGGTAAAGTCCGGTGCTTTTGACAATCTACACAACAACCGTAAACAGATTTTTGACGCTATAGAATCAATATTACGATATAGTTCTATGGTAAATTCCGAGAAAAACAGCAATCAGTCAAGCCTGTTCGGAGGTGATGAGCAGTCAAAAACCGATCAGCCCAAATTGCCTGAAACAATTGACTGGGCATCGCTGGAACGCATGAATAACGAGTTTGATTCCGTAGGCTTGTATCTTAACAGGCACCCGCTAGAGATATATGCAAATATTTTGAGAAAAATAAACGTAGTACCTTATAACGAACTTGTAAATACTCTTACCGACGGTAGCAACTCTATAAAAATAGCCGGCGTGCTAATAGCTAAAAGAATGCGTTCATCTCCAAGGGGGCGCTTTGCTACCGTTTCATTTTCAGATACATCGGGCATATTTGAGATATCCATATTTAACGAGGACGTATTATCTGAGGCAAGGGACTTACTTGAACCGGGGACGGTATTGTTAATGGAAGTTGATGCCAGAAAAGACGATGGCGGCATAAGAATGAATGCAAATTCGGTAAAAAACATTGAAGACCTACAACTTAATTATCACTTGCAGATACATCTTGATAACACTAACGGCATAGAAAAACTAAAAGAAACAGTCGGTGAGCCTGCTGTCAGAAAAACAGGAATCTCTTTTATTACTAAAACCGATACACACATTGTTCATATCGGGCTAAAAGATACATATGACGTAAGTGCTTCATCTATAGAGTTACTAAAAGAAATAGAGGGCGTAAGGGAAGTTGTTGAAGTTTAATTTTATCACCTATTTATTCTGAATTTATACCTACATAATATATTTCCCATTGATATCTTAAAACATGAGTAGTAAAACAACGGATATAGTATAGAAGACTATGCGAAAGAGCGTAAAGTTTAAATTTGAGTTCTTTTTATTTCCTCTCCCTCAGGGGGAGAGTAGTTTTTTGACTTTTGCAGAGCCTTCTATAAATAACATAACCAACAAAAAGGTATTTAACAGTGGAAGGAACGGATATAATATTAGAGAGTGCGGGTGCTTCGTTTTTTGACGGACAGCTTAATTTAGTTCTTCTTTGCAATTTGGCAATCGCTATAGCAATATTTACATCTATAAGGTGGCTCTCCGGTGTGGTATCGCACACTAACCCTAATAAGGAACTATTAAAAAAGGATAACCCTGCGTTCGGTATATCCTTAAGTGCGGTTGTTCTGGCGGTTACAATCGTATTAACAGGAGCTATATACGGAGACCCTATATATGCGTTGGAAGATTCCGTTATTTCGGTAGGATTATACGGAATAATCGGCTTAGTATTACTTGCCGTTGCAAGGGTTATTTTTGAAAAAATCGCCCTCCCTAATATTTCCATAAGGGACGAGATAATAAACGGCAATATTTCAGCAGCAATAGCCGATGCCGGAAATGTGATTGCGGCTGCTATAATAATAAGGGCTATGATGGTATGGGTAGACGCAAATACTATAGAAGGAATAGTGGTTGTTCTTATAGGATTCTCTATATCTCAGGTTATTCTTACAGCTACAACTATTTTACGTACCCGTAGATTTGCGAAAAAACTGGGCAAGACATATCAGGAACATTTCACTGAAGGCAACACCTCTGCCGCACTTAGATTTGCCGGAAGAAAAATCGGTACTGCATTTGCTATAACAGCTGCGGCAAATGTCTTATTATTCGAAGAAATAGATATAAAAATGTTGGTATTATACTGGTCTTTATTATCGGTTATAATGATATTAGCCTTGAGCATTCTCGCTTTTATCGCCAACAAGATAATATTATTTCATGTGGACACCGACAGCGAGGTTATAAGGCAGCATAATATAGCCATAGGTATAATACAGTGCGTAATTTACATCTCGCTAGGAGTGTTATTATCCGAATTATTGGCGTAAGGTTATTTTATAACATACCAGTATCTGCACCACCGGTTGTCGTTGATAATGCCGCAGTAATCCGATAACCGTTGCTCCCCTAGTTTTTCCTTTAGGGAATAGACTTCTTCGGGTTTTAAAAATCCTGAAGTATTTCCCGTAACAGAGTTCGGCTCATCCGCCTTTTCCAGATTCGGTAAGGCTGTTGCGTTTCCGTAGAAAACATTAATAGACACCTCATCTTTAGTACCGTTATAAAGTGATATTCCCGTCTTAGGGTTTAAGGTACTTGTCGGAATACCTTTTCCAAGTATTATTGATGAATCGAATTTTTCATTCAACATATACGCAAGGCTAAGATGCTCAAAAACATAGCTCATCTCACCACCATAAGTGTACTCGTCGGAAAAAAGCCCCTCCTTGGTTCTTATGGTTGAATCTCCATTGCCGCTTTCGGTAGAAGACCAGATATCTTTTGCATTTTTAAAATCTCCCGGCATAGCTTTATATTTTAGCCTAAAACCGTTAAATGCCGATTCCACTTCGGATAAAAGATTTATTTCATTACGTATTTTAGCCTGATGTTCAATCAATCCTTTTACTAAAATACCGGAAATAATAAGACCCGTTATTATCAGTATCATCAACACTTCAAGTATTGTAATGCCTTTTTGAATTTTATAATTTGTTACGGTTATCATTGAAAAAACGCTAAATAATGTCCTTAAATATAACACATTATAGCATTTTGCTTATAGAAAATCACTATGTATTAAAACATTTAAAAAAACCGTCAGGGCAAAGTCTTTCTCCCTCATTAGAGCAAGCCTTTTTATTTTTAGGTGCGTTCTTACAAATATCCGCCAACGATCTTATAAAATCCTTTTCAACCGAAAGGGTCGGAACTCTTATATACTCTTTAACATTATTTTCATCTGCCAGTTTTTTATATTCTATATCCAGTTCTACCAAAGTTTCGGAATGCTCTGACACAAAAGCTATAGGCACAAGCACCACCGACTTACCGTCTTTACCGGCTCTTACTATTTCTTCATCGGTACTTGGTTTTATCCACTCAAGCGGTCCTACCCTTGACTGATAACAAACATTCCAATCAAGATTTTCTATTCCAATCCGTTTTGCTATTTTTTCTGCCCCTTGCTCCACTTGCCATTGATATGGATCACCTTTATCAATTATCTTTTTCGGCAGTCCGTGTGCGGAAAATAACACCCTGATGTTATCTTTATTTTTAACCTTGTTTATCGCATCATTTATTAAATTCAGATGCGACTGAATAAATTTTTCCTCATAAGGATAACAACATATAGTTTTGGTAGGAACTTCCAGCCCTGCTTTTTTAGCGTTATTATTCCAGTCCTTTACAGATGATGCTGTGGTAGTGGTAGAAAATTGCGGGTATAGCGGCAGCAATATAATCTCATCCGGGTTATAGCTTTTTACGTCCTTTACCACTTCATGCGAAAAAGGATACCAGTAACGCATACAAATAAACACCTTGTAGGCAACCGTACCTTTTTCATTCAAAATCGCTTCTAAGGCATCTTTCTGTGCGATTGTTTGGGGGATAATGGTAGACTTACCACCCATATGTGAATAAATTTCCTGAGCTGTTTTTTCACGTCTAGATGAAATTAACTTCGCAAGGAAGAACCTGAAAGGATTAGGAACAGATATAATAGCCTTATCATTAAACAGATTAAACAGGAACGGTTTAACCGCATTTAAGCTGTCCGGTCCTCCAAGATTAAATAATATTACGGCTTTTTTTTGCATTGTTATTTATAAAAATTACCGGAACCAAATCAAAATTTGTAAAAAAAAATACACTCGCTATAAATTAAAACAAGTTAAACTTTTTTAACTTCATCTATTACAGCCTGCACGTTTTCTATGGGGGTATTTTGCAGTATACCGTGACCCAAGTTAAAGATAAAAGGCTTATCCTGCATTAAATCAAGCAATTTTCGTGTATATTCTACTGCGGCTTCTTTATCTGCCATAAGCATAACCGGATCAAGGTTTCCCTGCACTGTCACATCTACATTATCCCTTATCCACAATGCACTCATACTCTGATCGAAAGATATCGCATTCACGCCTGTTTGCTTAGAATAATCTTTATAAAGAACCCCCGCACCTTTAGGAAAGCCGATTATGGGAACTCTAGGGTAGACTTTACGCACATTTTCAACGATTTTTTTAGTTGGCTCTATCGACCATTTTTTAAACTGATCTTCGGTCAGAACTCCTGCCCAGCTATCGAATATCTGAAGTGCCTCAACTCCCGCACTAACCTGTGCGATAAGGTGCTTTGAAACAGCATCAACCAACTTGTCTATCAGCAGTGAAAACAGTTCTGGGTGAGAGTAGCTAAATGTTTTGGTTTTTAAATAATCCTTACTTCCGCCGCCTTCTATCATGTAGGTAGCCAAAGTCCACGGAGCTCCTGCAAAGCCTATTAACGCACGACTACCGCACAATTCGCCTTTTGTAATTTTTATAGCTTTATACACGGGTGATAAAAATCCTTCATCATAATTAAGTTTATCTATATCAGATTCATTCTCTAAAGCTTTTAATTTAGGGCCTTCATTTTTGACGAAACTTACATCCATGCCAAGTGCATCGGGAATTACAAGTATATCTGAGAAAATTATAGCAGCATCAAAGCCGAAACGTTCTATGGGTTGTAGGGTAACTTCTGCAGCTTTTTGTGGAGAATAGCAGAACTCCAGAAAGTTGCCAGTACTATTTCTTACTTGTTTGTATTCAGGCAGATATCTGCCTGCTTGTCGCATAAACCAAACCGGTGTCTGTTTGTTTCTTGTACCGTTTAATGTACTGATAAATAATTTTTCCACATCGGGAGAATCTTTCTTGTCTAACATAATAAATATATATTTATATATAATAATAGTTGTTTATGTGTGCCTGCATTACTGTGGATTAAATTTTATCCACAAGACCATCAACATATAGAAAAAGATTTATTTTACCAGATTCTTTTGTTATAGACATTTTTTCCACATACTGTTGATAAAAATTTATATGATATTCACATGTTCATATTTGATGTAGAAGCGTGGGTGGAAAAATATGGATAAGTAAGAAGTTTTTTTATCCATGTAGTTATCCACACGGTTATTTAGTTAGATGTGAACAATGCGGTTTTGTGCAGGGTTTTAAATTTTGATGGATGGTAAAAATATTATATGGATACACTAGGTGAGTAAGTGTATGACTAAAATTAGTTAAAAAACAAAAATACATAAATAAAATGAATGATTCAAAAGAATTAAATTTCCATTTACACCTTGTGTCGGATTCTACGGCCGAGACGGTAAGCTCTGTAGCTCGTGCGTCTATTGCACAGTTTGACGGTGTTGAGGTGGAAGAACATACATGGCCTTTGGTGCGTACAAAGGCACAGGTAGACAAGGTGTTAAAAGGTATCCGTGAAACGGGTGGTTTTGTAATGTACACTATGGCGGATAAGCATCTTCGTAAACATCTGAAAAAAAACTGTGAAGAAATGGGAATACCTTGTATATCCGCAATAGCACGCATGATTACGGCATTATCGGAGTGGATGGACAAGAAGACTACATTCCATAAACCCGGTCGTCAGCATGAACTTGATGAGGATTATTTTAACCGTGTTGAGGCTATAAATTTTGCACTTACTCATGATGACGGGCAGTCCGTATGGGATTTGGAAGAAGCTGATGTTGTGCTTGTCGGTGCGTCTAGGACATCTAAATCTCCAACGTCAATGTATCTTGCATATCGTGGTTTTCGTGCTGCTAATGTGCCTTATGTTACGGGTGTTCCGTTGCCTGATATTGTGCATAAATTAAAGAATCCTCTGGTTGTAGGTCTTACAATAAGCCCCGATGTTCTGGTACAGATACGTAAGAACAGGCTTTTATCAATTAATGAACAGAAAAGCACGGACTATACCGATATTGAGAGGGTTAAGGAGGAATTGGTGCAGGTAAGGAGGGTTTTTACAAAGAATCAATGGCCGGTTATAGATGTTACTCGCCGTTCTGTTGAGGAAACTACTGCCAATATAATACAGATGTTTGAAAAAAGGAAATATCAGCGTGAAAAGGAAGTTAAATGACGCATAAAAAAGTAGCGGTAATAGGATATCCGGTAAAACATTCATTATCCCCCGTGCTGCATGGCTATTGGCTTAAAAAATATAATATTGACGGCGAATACGGCATGCTTGAGGTGAAGCCTGAAGACTTGGAGCAAACGTTACTTGGATTGAAAGATAAAGGATATGTTGGTTGTAACCTTACAATTCCGCATAAAGAGGCGGCTTTTGAATTGGTTGATAAGCAAACATCAGTTTCTTTTAGAGGACATGAACCAACAGTAATAAAGGCTATTAATACAATATTAGTTGAGAATGACGGTACTCTCACAGCAGCTAATACAGATGTTTATGGCTTTATCCAAAATATAAAAGAATCAGAACCTAATTTTAATTTTACTAAAGGTAGTGCTGTTGTATTGGGTGCGGGTGGTGCCGCTAGGTCTATTGTTTACGGTTTGATACAGAGAAATGTTCCAAATATTTTTATTGTAAATAGAACAAGAAGAAAGTCTGATATTATGGTAGGTGATTTAGAGTATTTTACAGGCTTTAATGGAAATAATTCAAAATTAAAGGCTTTAGGCTGGAACGACCGTAACGAAATATTAGCAGATGCCAATCTTTTAGTTAACACCACATCGCTTGGGATGAAGGGCAATCCAGAACTTGACATAAACTTGGAAAAACTGCCGAAAAATGCGTTAGTTACCGATATCGTATATAGCCCGATTGAGGTTGACCCAAGCAACCCTACTTATACAAAACTATTAAAAAATGCATCGGCACGTGGAAATTTAGTTGTAGAAGGGCTGGGAATGTTGTTATATCAGGCAGTCGCAGGTTTTCAAATGTGGTTTGGAGTTAAACCTGAGGTTACAGAGGATTTGCGTAAACACGTATTGTCCCATATAAAATGAGTGACCACGAAAGGTAAATGTTTTATGATAGTAATTGGTTTAACCGGCTCTATTGCAACGGGAAAAAGCTTTGTAGCAAGGTGTTTTTTAAAGCTTGGTGCTGCGGTTTTTGATGCAGATAAGAATGTCCATGAATTGCTTACTTTCGGCGGTAATGCTGTAAAGACGGTGCGAGAGTTATTTCCCGAATCGTACCATGAAGGTGAGATTTGCAGAAGCAGGCTAGGAGAGATAGTTTTTTCAGATAGTTCGAAGCGTAAGAAGCTTGAGGAGATAATCCACCCTTTAGTTGATAAAAGAAGAAAGGATTTTCTAAAGCAGTGTAAAAAAGACAAGGTTAAGATAGCGGTTCTTGAAATACCTCTTTTATTTGAAACCGAGCGTCAGTCATTATGCGACTATGTGGTTGTAACTACCGTTGATTCATATACACAGGAAAAACGGGCATTGGAGCGTAACGGCATGACAAAGGAAAAATTCGATGCGGTAAACTCACTTCAGATGGCAAGTCGTGATAAGGTTAAAAAAGCTGATTTTGTTATAGATACGTCATTTAGTGAGTTTGCGGTGTTTAGGGAAGTGAAGAATGTGATGAATAAAATTTTGAGTAATAATGATTAATAAAAAAACTATTAAGAGTTGATGAGGCGGGGTATTTTTAATATGGTAGTAAAAAAACGACTCGTTATAGAGTGGTAAAGATAATTTTAAGAGCATTAAGGTAATAACGCAGAAATTTTATGAGAGAGATAACATTTGATACGGAAACAACCGGAATTGATCCTAATTCAGGACATAGGATAATTGAAATAGGTTGTGTAGAACTGATTGATAAAGTAAGGACGGGTGAGGTATATCATGTTTATATAAACCCGCAAAGAGACATACCCAAGTCTTCTACCGACGTGCATGGTCTTACAATGGGGTTTTTGTCCGATAAGCCCGTTTTTTCGCAGGTAGCTAAGGATTTTCTTGATTTTATAAGAGATGACAGGCTGGTTATACATAATGCGGCTTTTGACCTGAAGTTTATAAATTCAGAGTTAGGTAAGCTTGATCTTCCGCTTGTAGAATTTGAAAGGGCTACCGACACTTTGAATATGGCAAGAGAGAAGTTTCCCGGTGCAAAAGCCAGCCTTGATGCCTTATGTAACCGCTTCGGGATAGACTTGTCAAAGCGTGAAAAACACGGAGCATTGCTTGATGCCGAGTTGCTGGCAGATGTTTATATTGAACTGATAGGCGGTACGCAAGGAGCTATGCAGCTAGATGAGAATGAAATAAAATACGAGGAAAAAACCGTCCGCAGGCGGAAGTATCTTGAAAAGCGTAGTTTTGAGGTTTCTAAGGAAGAGTTAGATGCACATAAACAATTCCTGTCCGGTATAAAAGAGCCTTTGTGGGAAGTTTAAGGTGTAAGAGGGATACCCCACTTGCTTGAAAGGTAAGACTCCACATCTTTGCGGCTAGTGATAGAAAGTGCACTAGGGAAGAATAATATCTCGCCTATTTTTCCGTCCATTCCGCTTGAAGTTGTTCCGTCATAATTGCCTATATATACCGGATCGCCGGAGTTGGAGGCTGTCACAGGAACGGTACGGCTATTATTTAACGTACCGTTAATGTAAATTTCGTGAGTGGTGGCAGGACCGAATGTTCTAAAAGTAAATATATAATCGGTATTTGTAGTTATAGAGCCGTTAGTTGATTCTACGCCATCTGTGACGTCCAAAGTTCCGTCACCTATATCAAAATATAATCTCCACAGGTTGACATTGGCAGTTTTAAAAGTTCCTATTTCAAAAGGATTTGCGTAAACCGTTCCTCTATTGAAGAATACTCCCCAATAGTTTCCCAGCTCGTCGTATTTTAGTGTGAACATTACTGTAAAATTACCGTTTACATCAAAGTCATCTCCTGAAGCGTTGGGAATAAGAAGTGTATCAAAAGTTAATCGGTTAAAATCAATAGCAGGTTTTGCGTTTATGCCTGACGATCTGTATTTAGGTCTTTTTGAGGCGGTTCCTTGTTTTGCGTGGTTATCATTGCCCGATTTATCCTTCCAACAGCCCACGTCATCGGAATAGGCGGCTGTTGCACCCGTACATGTATTATTTTTCAATACTGTAGCTGCCTCCTCAGCGTCAAGCCACAATACGGCGGTATCTTTTATGTCGGGATCCGTTATATTCCATTTGTCTATTAGATAAGTGTTTATAACGTTACGCTCGCTGTCTGAAAGGGCGTAGTCATAGATTATTATTTCACCTATATTTCCTGAGTGGAACATCTTGTATCCCGGCTCGTTCCAAGCCCCGATACTTCCCGGTCCCCATTTTTTTGCGTTGTCTGTGGTTATATTTTTTGAAACCAGACTACTACCGTTTCGGAATAATTCTGATTTAGTGTTATCGTCATATGCCGTAGTTAAATAATATCTTCCGGCTATTGCGTAATCATCTTTTTGGACTGAAAGCGGATTTCTGCCCCTAATATCGAAATACATAGGTGCGGTTGTTCCTCCCTTATAACCTATCCAGGTTGATTTACTACTTACACCGGACGCTCCTATAATTGCTTGCCCTACCCCGGAATAGCTGCTTTCTTTATGTATAGCAAAAACCGTTGATTTGTCAAATTCACCTATATCAGGATATTCCAGCCTTGTTGATGAGCCGTTGAATTTTAGCGTAGGTAGGTTATTTTGTCCGTCAGCATCGCTTGTATATATAGGCTCGTAAGAGGAGTTGGCTTGTGTTGCATGGAAATTATTACCGGATTTATCCATCCAGCAACCGACGGTGTGTACCCCCGGGGTAGCCTTTGTTCCGGCATTACAGCCGCTTGTTCTCCAGACCGTATCGGTGTCCGAGGCATCATACCATAGGGTGGCTGCCTCAAAGACGGTTTGAGTGTCTATACCCCATTTATCGCCAAGGTATGATTCTACGGTTTGTTTGTTTCCTGTTGATAATCCCGAATCATATATTAATATCTCGGCAACATTTCCATGGAAGAACATACTATATCCGCTGCCGCCTTCGTAGTATCCTCCTACAGTTCCCGGCCCCCATTTTTTACTTTGAGGACTTAATACTATCTGAGAGTCTTTTACTACTCCGTCACGGTGTATGGCGGCATTAATATTATCATCAATTAATGACGTTATAGCATAAACACCGGTCGTACCGTATATGTCGAATATTTCAAGCGGATTTCTGTTCGTTGTTTCAAAACCAAGATATATTCCGTCATCAGTTCCGTAATAAAGCCAAGAGCTTCCGTTAAGCGCATTTGATGTTCCGAACATAACATTGTAAGTGTCGGGGAAGCTAAGCGTCTTGTGAACGGCAAATACGGTAGTTTCATTAAATGTACCTATATCAGGATAGTGCAGTGCATTACTACTGCCGTTAAACCTAACCGTAGGCAAGCCGTTCTGCCCCGAAGCGGTGCTTGTGTAGGAAGGCTGGCGTGAGCCGATAGGTTGAACGGCGTGATAATCATTTCCCGATTTATCTTTTAGGCATCCGACTTTATCGGAACCTGCAACGGCATTGATTGTGCAGCTATCATTAGAAAAGACCATACACTGATCGGCTGCGTCCAGCCATAATTTTACACCGGCTACGCCAACGTCGCTTTCTTCATAGGCAGGGCATGAGTTTTTACAAGGTATTCTTTCATTTGTCCAGTTTCCGTTCATATCGCAATCGCTAAGAGGATATCCCGGTGCTTGGGCAACATAACCGGAGGCAACATCACATGTTCCCGTTACGTTTTTTTCTCCGGCGAATGTAAGCGGATATGTAGCGTTATTTGTTAATGTCGGAGCTTCGGGACATGTTATTCTTACGCACTCATCGTTTACGGTATTACTCCATGTGGCAGTGTTGTCTGCATTTAATATACAGTTTCTTGTAGGGTCTGCGGAAACCTTTTTATATCCGGGGGTGCATGATGTGTAAGTGGCTGTTTGTCCGCCTAGGGTAGTAGGCCAGTAGGCGTTTCCCTTGTTATCTGCGGGAGCTTCACATATGCCTATTACGCAGTTTGTTTTAACTTCCTGCCAATCTCCGTTATTGTCGCAATATTCCATTACCGTGCCGTTAGTTCCGTTCGGACAGAATGCACCCTCTTTTATTCTAACGCTGCCTATGTTTTCACCGCCGCTACACCGGATTGGCTGGCACGTATCACTTAAGGTTGTCCAGTAGTCGTTAGAATCGTTATCTATACATTGTAAAATATGGCTTCCGCTTTTCCCCGGAGGGCAGCCTATATTTTTCGTTGAATCCGAACTTGCGTTACATGTTCCGTAGACCGGTGAGCATGTAGAGCCGATAGCGGTTTTTTCCCACGTTCCGGCTATTGTACAAACTTCTATGGCACTTCCGGTATAATTGCTGTTGCAACCGGACGATGATATTTTTGTATCACCGATATTGTTAATACCGCATAAAATTTCAGTACAGTTATCAGGGAAAGGAACTCCCCACTTGTTATCGGTACATTTTTGCATTGCATAACCGGACTTGCCCCAGTCACAAGCCTGTGCCGGTCTTATTTCGTCGTTTGTCCTACAAGAGAGGTCTGTTCTGTGTTCGCAGTCCGAGCGTATGACTTTCCAGACTCCGTTTTCCGTACATTGTTCGACTATTCCTTCGTTACCTTTCATTCCGTTTATACATGAAAGTTTTCTTATATCTCCGAATATACCGTTACCGGTACATTTTACTTCTTCGCAAAATGCACCCGTTACTTCCCATGTTCCTGAATTGTCGGAATCTACTCGGCATGTTTCTACGATTTTACCCGTATATCCTATAGGGCATTTTTTGTTGGAGTCGCTTACGCTTCTTGTTTGACCTATTGCATTACAACTTCCGGAAATGTCAGGCGCCTCGTTATTTGACGAACTTTTCCTTATTAAAAAAAACAGTCGGCAAGATGCCGACAAATTTGACAAGTTATAACTACCGTTGCTTTTTACGCATTCGTCACCTGTTCCTATGGCAAGGATAGAGCCTTCCAGAGGTTTTCCGTCATCAGCCTTATTATCCAGTATTTGTGCTTCCTCCGGTGTTAAGACGCTTAAATCGTTGGAAGAATCGCTGAAGCCTGTTAGTGCAATGATTATTGTTTGCTCGGAAATATCATTTGTCGGGTCGCTATCGCTATTGAAAACGGTGTTTGCTGACGGAAGTATTTTATACCCCCCTCCTTCAAAACCTGAAGCCGGAACGCCCTTTCCGGGTATGTTGGTTGAAACACCGTCAAACTCGCCTTCTATCATTCCTGCCGTTGATAGATGCTGCCACAGGTTAAGTGCTTCGGCATCGGTATCTATAACTCCGTTACCGTTGCCGCTTACGGCATTCGGCAGGTTTGAAACGTTAGCTATATCGCCCGGTAAGGCATCATATTGCTCTTCGAATTGTTCAATTGCTCTGGTAACATTTTTGATATCGGACAAGACACTGTTGCTTTTTGTATTTTTTAGCACTATGAAGCCACCTGTAGCCACCACGATAATGGCTGCGATAGATGCTAGTACCACTGACATTTCAGTGAAACTGAAACCCCCGGTACCTCTAATGTTGCTATACTATTATGACACACTGTTTTATAAAAAGATAGTGTTTTAATCGGGTGACAAAAAGAAGAATATGGAAGTTATTCGGAATAAGCATAGAAAACTCTGCAAAAGCGGGTAAAGTTCAAATCTTAGTCCCTTCTCCCTCTGGGAGAAGGTTAGGGAGAGGGAGGGGTGTTTCAACAAAACAGTATCTTGCAATAAAAGCATCTGTTTAAAAAAATCCCTCACCCACCTCCCTCCAGCAGGGAATAAGAGCTATGCACACGCAAGTGGATAAAGTTATCTTCCTTTTTCATAAGACTGCACTATATCATGTTAAAAAGGGTTTTGAATGGGAAATTTACTATAAAAGACCTCCGCATAAGCCCCTTCTCCCATGGAGAGAGGCGGCTTCATGCGGAGGCTTCGTTTTGTGAAGGTAGATCAAGGCGTTATAGGAATGTTCCATTTGTTACTAAGATATGTGTGCAACGTATCGCGCTCACTATCTGAAAGAGGGTAATCAAAAAGAATAATTTCGCCCATAGTGCCATTCCAATAAGATCCACTATCTAATGAACCTAATTGACCTGGACCAAGAATCTTATTGTGCTGCGCA
Organism: Pseudomonadota bacterium; assembly: GCA_027620075.1. Classification (NCBI taxonomy): domain Bacteria; kingdom Pseudomonadati; phylum Pseudomonadota; species Pseudomonadota bacterium. The sequence continues at coordinate 83,824 of JAQCEY010000002.1, forward strand.
ACTGTAACAAAATCGTCATAATAGGTTCGATCGCCGTTCATATAGCTATATACACGAGATGAGCTTTCAATTATTGTAGTTACGTAATAATTATTACGACTTACACTATAAGAACCATATGTATCATGAGCCTGGCCTATGTATCTGCCAGACATTATACGGTTGTTAACAGATAAGCCGTATCTACTATACCAAACTGGGATGTGCGCCGCTCCAAGACCCCAGCCATTTTTTGCCATTATATATGCTGTCTTTGGATAGGTATCCGCTTTAGTGACTAAGAAAATGGAAACTTTGGCATGACTACCTATATTAGGATAATCAAAGTTATCATTAGATCCGTCGAAATTAATAGTTGGTATATTATTCTGGCCACTTGCTGCCGATGTATAATTTGGACGCTTTATAGAATTGGACTGTCTTGCGTGATAATTATTGCCTGATTTGTCTAGCCAACATCCAACACCTGTGGAGGAACCCGGAGATACATTTGCGCCTGAGCAAGTATTGCTGGCTTTAACTGTATTATTATCATATGAATCATACCATAACAGAGTGTTTTGTGGTAAAGCATCTGCATTTCTCCTTGCACAACGGACAGGTTGATTGCGGATCTTACCCTGGTCGGTTATCTGGTGACCGTCACTAAAACGCTGTATCCAGGCATTATTACTATTGTTCTCCGAAGACGACCAGTACCACGGATCATAGCAAAATGACTTGCTTTCGATGATGAACTTTTGGTCAGTATAATCGAATACTCAATTATTCTGCCTGCAATACCCCAAAAAGGTATATTTTCTTTGGTAACAATATAAACACTGTTACCGCCACCATCCGAGATGAACACGCTCACCGAGCTATGTCGTAACATAACTCGTTCCGGCTACCTCTTCCCCGAACTTTTTAACCAACCTTGTGCCTGTCGTGCCAGGCTATCAACTTTTTCTGCAATATCTGCGTATTGCTTTCTTGGTAATATCTTTATATCATGCGACAACCTAATCAAAAGCTGAACAACCTGAATATTCTCAAGGATCATCTCAATATGCTTTTCTTTATCCTTTGAGCTATTGGCTTTATAAATTATAATTACGAGTTCGATAATCTCATCTTTTAACTTTTGTCCCAGAGTATATTTATAATCTCTGGGGAAATTCTTTGTCAAATGTATAATCTTTAAAAGTAGGTCGTAAGTCAACTTATAAATAGGTAAATGTTGATATTGTGCCATTATAACTACAGATTCTTTTGTTACCTTACTAAAATAACAAATTATAAAAATTATGCCATATATAAAAAATTGCGAAGTCCCGCAAGCGGGACTAAATGATTAAATAATTAAATGATTCATCTCCTGGCACAACGGACAAGACTAATATGATGCTTATTGGTGTAGTACTGGAAACCGTTACCAAAACGCTGGTCCCAGGCACGAGTACTACTGCGCTCCGAAGACGACCAGTACCACGTGCCTGTAACATTAAAGCTACTTCTGAGAGGGCCTGTTGTTCCTGAGTTTGTTACATCTGCTGCATTATTAACCGTAGGCAATGGATGATCAGGGTCGTCTGTGCCAATTAAATTAGCATACATAACATCTAATTCAGATATTGCAGGTAAGTACCAGCCAGCACCTAGGGCATTACAAGTCTCTGCAGCAGCGTGAGTGCCTGAACCATCTGCTACTAATGTATCTGTATTGATTGGCCCATCAATTGCAGCTGTAGTAGTCCATACTGATAGATTTACAACATTTACAGTAGCAGATTCTGAATTTGCATTCTTCCATTGATATGTATCTCTTGTAGTAGTAGTAGTATCGCTATGTTCACACCTGTCATCAACTGCGTCATAGCTTTGGCTTAAATCACAGCGACGAACGAAGAAGTCAGTGGTAGTTCCCGGCACGTCTCCGGCATAGAACATTACATCATTAATATTATTAGGATCACAGCCACCACCTTCAATCATTCGTGCACAACCATGATCACCTGACTGGCTTGCATAAAAAAGATCTCCTTCCGGACAAAGAGGCATACCCATAACAGGACCTGTAACACCCGGACACGAAACAATGACACTGACTTTGCATTTAATCCTTTCATTACTCCAAGTGCCGTCAAGTCCACAGTCCGCTATAGGATATCCTTCGGGAGCGGAGTATCCGGAAGTTTGGCATTGATTAGGAGGGGTTACTGCCGAAATATTCCAGTCGCCTGCATTTGTGACCGGATATATAGCATCGTCGTCAGTAGTTACCGTATCGTTATAATTAGCAGCCGGTATTGCAGGACATGTTATCCTTACACATTCATTATTTACGGTATTGCTCCATGTTCCGTCCGCATTGCATAATCTGGTTGGTGTTCCGCCCGATTCTTCATATCCTTCTATACAAGTTCCTGTTGCAGGGTTGCTTGCAGTGGTTGTAGGCCAGTATGCATTTCCGTCAGTGTCGCTTGGTTGCTCACAAACTCCTGTTACGCAGTTGTTGGTGAGAGCTACCCATGCTCCGGTTTCATCACAATATTCCATTACCGTACCGTTCTTATTATCGGGACAGAAAGCTCCTTCTTTTACCCGCACATTTCCTATGTTTATGTCTCCATCACATTTTATAGGTCTGCAAGTGTCGGTTAGAGTCGTCCAGTAATCGGTATCTGCGTTTATACATGTTAATATGTGCGTTCCGGTTTTCCCCGGCGGACACCCTATATCTTTGTCCGCACTTACTCCGAAAGTACAACTTCCCGAATAATCAGGTGTGCATGTAGAACCTATAGAGGTTTTTTGCCAAGTTCCGGCACCGGTACAGACTTCTTTTACGGTTCCGTTGTAGTCCGCCGAGCCACAAGTTGAAGCAGAATCCTGCACATCACCGATATTATCGGAATCGCACAAAATTGCCGAGCATGTGTCGGTAGTAGGAGTTCCCCATTTATTGTTAGTACAGGTTTGTATCATATACCCCTGTTCACCCCAATCGCACGCCTGTGCATGAGGTCTTACATCACCGTTTGTCGGGCAAGGCGTTGATGTTACAATGTTGCAATCCGAACGCAGTACTTTCCACACGCCGTTTTCGGTACATTGTTCAACGATACCTTCTGTTCCTTTCATTTTGTTTATGCACGATAGTTTTCTTATGTCTCCGAACATACCGTCCTTACCGCACTTTACTTCCGTACATAGCCTGTCTGTAATTTCCCAGACGCCCTGATTGTCGGAGCCTATTCGGCATGTTTCGATAATTTTTCCTACGTAACCTGTCGGGCAGGTTTGGTTAACATCACCTACCTGCCTTGTTTGTCCGAGTTCGGCACAAGACCCCGAAACCTCAGGAGCAACATTACTCGCCTTCCCTGATCTAATTAAAAACAGCACTCTGCATGATGCCGTTTTTTCAGAAAGGTTATATTCACCTCCTGCCGTAACACAGTCATTATTTAATCCTTCTGCCAGAATAGTACCCGTTAACGGATTGCCGTCATCTGCCCGTTCATCTATTGTTTTAGCATCTTCGGAGGTTAGAATGGGCAGAGAGTTGCTAGAAGAAGAAAATCCTGCCAATTCAATTATTAAAGCCTGTTCCGGTAGGTCGTTCGTAGCGTCCGCATCGGTGTTGAATCCCGTACTTGCTGCCGGAGTTATTTTGTATCCCCCGCCTTCAATATCGGCGGGAGGAACTCCTATTCCCGGTAGATTTGTAGAGTTACCGTCAAAGCTTCCCTCAATAAGTCCTGCAATGCTTAAATGCTGCCATACGTCCAGTGCCTCATCTGTTGAGTTTATAGTGCCGTCACCGTTGCCTGCATTGGCTCCTGAAAGTGATGAAACATTGGAGATATCTCCCGGGAGAGCGTCATATGTTTGTTTGAATTCGGAAATGGAATTTGAAAAACTTGATATATCTGAAATGATGTTTTGTAATTTTCCTCGTTTCATCAGGCTAACACCGGCGGTTGTCATTACAACAACGGCTGCAATAGACGCCAAGACAACCGACATCTCGACAAAACTAAAGCCCTTGACCTTGTGTTTAAAATTTTCCCCCAGCATAATTTTCCCCTACATAAACATCTGATTTATTATTATATCATTTTTAAATATGTTTTTCAAGGTAATTGCAAAAATAGTTATAAATATGATATTTCTAAGGAATGGTTATTCCCCATTTATCTGCAAGGTATACTCTTACAGGAAGATTTGCACCGGAATTCCCTATTAGTATTATTTCTCCGATTTCACCATCCATGGGTTTCGTATCATTATCATTTGAACCTATTTCAGCGTCTGTAGTTCCTGCTGTTACCGTCGGATTACAACACCATGCATTATAGCTTGTTTGAACACCGTTTTTGTATGTTCTGTTAACGGCACCGTGTTTTATTTCTCCTAATAACGTGTATTGTCCCGAATCAATAACATTGCCTGAGGTTACAGAGCGTTCTGCACCCGGACCATTACTCATTGAAAATATAAACTGATTAGGAGATGTTCCGGAGCCGGTATGGTAATGATACATTCTGGCGACTCCGCTTAAAGTTTTAGAAAGAATACTGTTTCCGGTAGTAAAATTATCAAATTTCACTACTGCAAAAAATCTCGTAAAATCCGATGTATCTAAACCGTTATCATCTGCCATGGATAGTTTTTCACCGGCTGTTCCTGAAAAATCAACGGTATTAAGACTATTAGCAGATGATGAGATTACATAAGCAGGACGCTTTGAAGGATTCGTCTGTTTTGCTTCGAAGTTAGATTTTTTATCCTTAAAACATGCTACGGAATCGGAATCAGGAGTTGCGGTAGTGGTGCAGCTATCGTCACTAAAGACCTGACAATTATCACTTGCATCGAACCATAATATCATAGAGGCAAATGCCGGTGCAGATGCGTCTCCACAAGGGGTTCCTTTGCAGCTTATTCGTTCATTTTCCCAATCACCGTTGATGTTGCAATCGGCAACGGGGTATCCTTCCGGGGCTAAATAACCGGAGTTTTGGCATTGATTAGGAAATGTTACTGCCGAAATGTTCCGGTCGCCAGCATTTGTGACCGGATATATAGCATCGTCGTCAGTAGTTACCGTATTGTTATAATTAGCAGCCGGTATCGCAGGACATGTTGTCCGTACACATGCATCATTTACGGTATTGCTCCAAGTTCCGTCCGCATTGCAGTTTCTGGTAGGAGTTCCGCCGGATTCTTCATATCCTTCTATACAAGCCGTAGCATTTACATTTATGGTTCCGCCTATACTTGTGGGCCAGAGAGCATTCCCTTGGTTGTCTTTTGGTGATTCACAAACTCCGGTTACGCAATTGGTAAAAGTGGGTTGCCACGTTCCTGTTTCATCGCAATATTCCATTACCTTTCCGTTCTTGTTATCAGGGCAGAACGCCCCTTCTTTTACCCTTACGCTGCCGATATTATGTCCTCCGCCACACTTTATAGGTTGGCAGTTATCACGCAGGGTCGTCCAATAATCATTGCTGCCATTATCTATGCACGTAACAATATGGCTTCCTGTTTTCCCCGGCGGGCATCCGATGTTTTGGGTCGTATCTGAACTTGCACTACATGTTCCGTATATCGGTACACAGGTAGAGCCTATAGATGTTTCTTCCCACGTTCCTGCTGCCGTACATAATTCAACAACCTGTCCCGTATAATTACTTCCGCAATTACTTACGGTTTGTGTGTCACCGATATTGTTTGCGCCGCATGTTACATTTAAGCATTGAAAATCGGGTGCTGCGGAAGGTACGCTCTATTTATTGTTTGTGCAGGTTTGTAAAACAAATCCTGTTTCTTCTAGGTCACACGCCTGTGCTTTTCTGATTTCTCCGTCTGTTTCGCACGAAAGGTCGCTTCTGTGTTCGCAATCTGAGCTTACTACCTTCCAGATACCGTTTTCAGTACATCTTTCAACGATACCTTCGGTGCCTAACATATTATTTATGCATGAAAGCCTTCTTGTCGAGCCGAATGAACCTCCGCCGCTGCATTTTACCTCTACACATTTTCTTTCGGTTGTTTCCCATTCTCCCTGATTACCGGAGTCAATCCTGCAAGTCTCAACTACGTTGCCCTCATAGCCTTGTGGGCATTTTTGGCTAACGTCGCTTTTTTGCCTCGTCTGACCAAGCTCGTTACAGAAACCTGATGCTTGTGGAGCGTTCTGATGAGTGTTTTTTCCTTTTATGATAAATAGCACTCTGCATGAAGCTGTTTTTTCGGACAGGTTATATTCTCCTCCTGCCGTGACGCAGTCATTATTTAATCCTTCTGCCAGAATAGTACCCGTTAACGGATTTCCGTCATCTACCCTTTCATCTATTATTTTAGCATCTTCGGCGGTTAATATGGGCAGAGAGTTACTAGAAGAAGAGAATCCTGCCAATTCAATTATTAAAGCCTGTTCAGGCAGGTCGTTCGTAGCGTCCGCATCGGTGTTGAATCCCGTACTTGCTGCCGGAGTTATTTTGTATCCCCCGCCTTCGATATCTGCTTTAGGAACTCCTATTCCCGGTAGATTTGTAGAGTTACCGTCAAAACTTCCTTCGATAAGTCCGGCAACGCTTAAGTGATGCCATGCGTCCAGTGCTTCATCCGGCGTGTCAATAGCTCCGTTGCCGTTTCCGGCTCCTGATGCACCCGATAAGCCGGTTATATCTGCGATATCTCCGGGCAGAGAGCCGTATTTTTTTTCAAATTGTTCGATGGATTCGGTGAATTCGGAAATGTGTGTAAGTATATTGCGATATTTAGTTTTTTGAACCATGCTTACGCCACCCAATGTAAGTACGATAATGGTGGCGACCGATGCCAGAACTACTGACATTTCAGTGAAACTGAAACCCCGAGCCGGTTGTTTTAAATTTTTTATCATCATAGATTTTATTGTGCCTTTGTTATATAGCCACCTTATTATTGTACTATTTTTGTAACTTCACTTCAAGGTTATTATTGCGTTGCAGTAAGATATGTTATTTTAAAAGCGTCGAATACGATAATAGTATGTATTCGATTATACAAAAAATCAATTTATTACGAGGTTTTATGGCAGATATGTAGGTACATAAAGTTAAAAGCTTGTTAAATAATTTAGCCGTTTTTCTTGGCACTTGAAAAAGTGGAGAATTTGTAATATTAATGCTGTTGTAAATTAAGAATAAATATGCACATGGATACCGATACGATACAGGATAAGGAAGCTTCTCTGGCCGACCATTTAAGGGAGCTTAGGAGTAGGATATTCGTATCTTTAGCCGTTTTTGTAATAGCGTTTGCGGTCTGTTACTATTTCGCCGAGGATATATATGCGTTTTTAGTACGCCCGTTGGCGGATATTTATGGCAATGAACAGGATAAGAGGCTTATTTATACGGGGTTGACAGAAGCTTTTTTTACTTACATGAAGGTGGCGTTCTATGCCGCTTTGTTTGTATCGTTCCCTTTTTTAGCATCGCAGGTTTATATTTTTTTAGCTCCCGGTCTTTATAAGAAGGAAAAGAGGGTTTTATTGCCTTTTATAGTTGCTACTCCCATATTATTCGTAGGTGGCGGTGCTTTGGTCTATTACTGGATATTTCCCTTGGCGTGGAAGTTTTTCGTCAGTTTTGAAAGTCCGGGAGGGGCGGGAGGATTGCCGATACAGCTTGAGGCTAGGGTCGGCGAATATTTGTCATTGGTGATAAATCTTATATTGGCGTTCGGGATAGCCTTTCAGTTGCCCGTATTGCTTACATTGCTTGCCAGATTTGGCTTTCTAACATCGGAAGGATTGCGTAAGAAGCGTAAATACGCTGTGGTTATGGTGCTACTTGTTGCAGCGTTTTTGACCCCTCCTGATATTATCAGTCAAATAGGTCTTGCCTTGCCGATGTTGTTGTTATACGAATGCTCCATAATAGCATGTAAGTGGGTGCAAAAAAATAATGAAAGTTGTTAGTGTTAGTGCTAAGTGATGGAGTTTTTTTATCAGAATTATTATCACTCAGCACAAACACTCAACACAAACACTAATTATAAACGGAATAAAAATGCATAACATAAAAGCGATAAGGGAAAATCCCGAATATTTTGACGATGGTATGAAAAGGCGTGGTCTTGGGCCTATTTCTGACGAGATATTGAGGCGTGATAAGGAAGTGCGTGGCGAGAAAACGGCTTTACAGGATTTGCAGCAACAGGCAAATGAATGGGCAAAGAAGATAGGCATGTTAAAAGCCAAGGGTGAAGATGCGTCCGAGGCTATATCTAAATCTAAGGAGCTTAAGGCTCAGGTGCAGGAGTTAAAGTCCAAGATGGAGAATGAGTCGGAGGATATTCCTACCGAACTTGTTGACGAGCTGCTATATACATTGCCTAATATCCCCGCTGATGATGTACCTTTCGGAGAGTCTGAAGATGACAATGAGGAAGTAAGGCGTTGGGGTGATAAGCCTGATTTCGATTTCCACCCTAAGGAGCATTTTGAGCTTGGTGAAGCCTTGGGTCTAATGGATTTTGAAACTGCCGCTAAAATATCCGGCAGCCGTTTTGTTATCTTAAAAGGGGCGTTGGCAAGGCTTGAAAGGGCGTTGGGGCAGTTCATGATAGATGTTCACACTAAAGAATTCGGCTACGAGGAAACAGCCGTTCCTATTTTGGTGCGTGATGACGCTATGTTCGGTTCGGGTCAGTTGCCTAAATTTGCCGAGGATTCTTTTCAGACTACCGACAATTACCGTATCATTCCAACGGCGGAAGTGCCTCTCGTAAATGTGGTTAGGGAGTCAATTTTAAATGAAGACCAATTGCCGATGCGTATGGTATCTTTAACCCCGTGTTTCAGGTCTGAGGCAGGTGCTGCGGGCAAGGATACACGCGGCATGATACGTCAGCACCAGTTTTGGAAGGTTGAGCTTGTAAGCATTACCGATGAGAATAGTTCCGATGAGGAGTTGGAGCGTAAAACCGCATGTGCCGAGGAGATAATAAGAAGGCTTAAAATACCTTACCGTGTGATGAAGTTATGTACGGGCGATATGGGCTTTTCAGCAAGAAAAACCTACGACCTTGAGTTGTGGATGCCCGGTCAGGTAAAGTACCGTGAGGTTTCAAGTTGTTCTAATTGTGGTGATTTTCAGGCACGCCGTATGAATGCACGCTACAAAAACGAAAAAGGCGAAAATCTGTTTGTACACACATTAAACGGCTCAGGGTTGGCGGTAGGCAGGGCAATGATTGCCGTTATGGAGAACTACCAGAACGCTGACGGCTCAATAACCGTGCCTGACATATTGAAGCCTTATATGGATATTGACGTGATTAAATAATTATGGAACAGATAAAAGATTTTTTATTAATGAATGAGGAAACCCGCTGGGTAACGCAGGTTTTCATAGTTATATTCCTGACACTTTTTGCAGGCTATTTTGTTAGTAAGTTCGTAGAGAAATTAAAGGTCAAATTTGAAAAGACCAAGAATCTGTGGGACGATGCTTTGATTCTTGCCTTAAGGCGTCCTATACGCATATTGATATGGATTATCGGCATGACATTTGCGATTGAGATAATCTATAAAGAAACGCAAACGCCGATATTTTCTGCTATTTATCCGTTTCGTGACGTCGGTATAATTGCCTCGGTTACGTGGTTTGTTACCCGTTTTATCAAGAATGCCCAGAATAATATCATTGACAGGGGCAAGAAAAAAGACGGCTCCGATTATGACAAGACAACTATTGACGCAGTAAGTAAGATATTGCGTGCGTCTGTGATAATTACGGCAGCATTAGTTATATTGCAGACTTTGGGCTTTAGTGTTAGCGGTGTTCTTGCATTCGGAGGTGTCGGAGGCGTGGCGATAGGTTTTGCGGCAAAAGACCTGCTGGCAAATTTCTTCGGTGCAATGATGATATATTTAGATAAGCCGTTTAAGATTGGTGACTGGATTCGTTCTCCCGATCAAGAGATAGAGGGTACGGTTGAAGACATAGGCTGGAGACAGACTCGAATCCGAACTTTTGATAAACGCCCTTTATATGTGCCTAATTCTGTTTTCTCCAGTATTTCGGTTGAGAACCCTTCCCGTATGCAAAACAGGCGTATAAAAATGTATGTCGGTGTCCGTTATGATGATATGGGCGTGGTTAAAAAGATAGTTGACTATGTAAGGCAAATGCTTATTCAACATACGGAAATAGACGAGAACAAGACTTTGATTGTTAATGTTGATGAGTTTGGGGCATCTTCCGTTAATTTTCTTGTATATACATTTACCCACACAACTGACTGGATTCGGTATCACGAAATAAGGCAGGACATAATGCTTAAGATATCTGAAATTATTGATAAGCATGATGCACAGATAGCCTTCCCTACCACTACTTTGCATATTCCGGACGGTATTGCGGTCAATAGTTAAATATAATTTGTCATACTGAATTTATTTCAGTATCTATTTAAAAAACGCTCAATGCTATTTTGAGCGTGGTAATTAAGGAAAATATATGAAAATATCCCCTCTTGCTCCAACCTCTTTTCCTGTTATGCCTCAAATTGAGGGCGTAAAAATAGCTACTGCCGCCGTCGGTATAAAATATAAGAACAGGACGGATTTGATGCTTGCGGAATTTGCAGCAGGTACGGTTGTGGCGGGGTGTTTTACCAAATCAAAAACGTGTAGTGCCAATATTCTTTGGGGGCGTGAGGCGTTAAAACAGGGGGCGGCAAGAGTATTGATAGTAAATTCGGGGAACTCCAATGCGTTTAACGGTCGTTCGGGAGAAGAATCGGTTGAGCGTATAGTAAATTATACGGCACAGATTTTCGATTGTGATAATGAGGAGGTTTATCCTTGTGCAACGGGCGTTATAGGTGCACCGTTGCCTGATGATAAGATTACGAGTGCTTTATCTTCCCTTAAAAATAATTTAAAGCCCGATATCTACGAAGAGGCAGCGAAGGCTATAATGACTACCGACACATATCCTAAGGGCAGTACCCGAACTGCCGTTATAGGCGGCGTAGAAGTCAGGATAAACGGCATTGCTAAAGGTTCTGGCATGATTGCACCTGACATGGCAACCATGCTTTCCTATATTTTTACCGATGCTAATATCGAGCAGGAAAAGTTACAGAAGATATTTTTGAAATCTATAGAAAACTCCTTTAATTCAATTACGGTTGATAGCGATACTTCAACTTCCGATACGGCACTTATTTTCGCTACGGGCAAGGCGGGCAATGATAAAAAAGCCGACCTGAGGGATTTTGAGGACAAATTACAGGAGTTATTACTTGATTTAGCTCATCAGGTGGTGAAGGACGGTGAAGGTGCTGCCAAGTTCGTTCAAATTACCGTGACAGGAGCAGAAAATAAAAAAGCCGCCAAGGTTATAGCTATGAGTATTGCCAACTCACCCCTTGTTAAGACTGCAATAGCAGGTGAAGACGCAAATTGGGGCAGGATAGTTATGGCGGTAGGTAAGTCGGGAGAAGAGGCTGATAGGGACGCTATGAGCGTTTCTGTGGGAGGTGTAAATATAGTTACGGACGGTCAGCTAAACCCTTCTTATAACGAAGGTGATGTAACCGCCCATATGAAGGGGCAGAATATCGAGATATTAACGGATGTCGGTATAGATGATGGGGAAGCAACGGTCTGGACGTGTGACCTTACTCATGACTATATAACTATAAATGCGGATTATCGGAGCTAGTTTTGCTTAGTTTTATAGTATTTTTTGAAACTACGGTAACGGTAATAACATCTTTTTGTTCGAAGTTCTCTTGAAACCATTCACGAAGTGCTTATTTTCCAAAAATTCTTGGAGCATATGTGTTGTTGCAACGTCTGTTTATGTGTCCGGAAATTTTATAATTATCATACAAAATATTTATAGCCTCGTCATCGTTGCCAAAATAGTTCTGGTAACGAACAGAAACGTTAAAAAAGCCCTGTTTATAATAAGTAGGCTGTAAGATAAAGTTAAATGAGAGTGACATTAATGCTATTTTTCTTGTTTAAACGCTATAGCCGCATTTATCATATTTTCAATTTCCGAAGCGTCGGTGTTAGTAACGTCTTCGGACTCCGTAGCTAAAATTGTGCAGCGTTCACCCGTAACTTCGGCAAAGCCTCCGCTGATGAATATTTTTTGTTTGTCCGAGCCTTCTTCAAGCTGAACGACTCCCGGACGTATGCTTGAAATAACCGGCGAGTGATTGGCAAGAACACCAAAATCACCATCGCTTCCGGGTATAACTACCATATCGACATCTTTTGATAAGACTAATTTTTCAGGTGTTACCAGTTCAACGTTTATTTTGCTCATTTTATCCTCCGGATAAAGGAACTAAGAAAATAAGAGTTTTCTTAAATTCTCAGTTCCTATATTCATAGTTCTTTAATTATGCCGCTTTAGCCGCCATTGTTTTAGCTTTTTCGATAGCCTCATCAATTGAGCCTACCATATAAAATGCCGCCTCAGGCAGGTTATCGTACTTACCTTCAACTATTTCTTTAAAGCCTTTAATCGTATCATCAAGCGATACTAAAGTTCCCGGAGTGCCTGTGAATACCTCCGCAACGTGGAACGGCTGAGAAAGGAAACGCTGAATCTTACGCGCGCGGGCAACCGTAAGTTTGTCTTCTTCCGAAAGCTCGTCCATACCTAAAATCGCAATGATATCTTGTAATGACTTATATGTTTGTAAGACACGCTGAACTTCACGAGCCGTGTTATAATGTTCTTCACCTACAATGTTAGGTGCAAGCATCTGTGACGTTGAGTCAAGAGGGTCAACCGCAGGATAAATACCAAGCTCGGCTATCTGACGTGAAAGTACCGTTGTAGCGTCCAAGTGGGCAAATGAAGTTGCCGGAGCAGGGTCGGTAAGGTCGTCCGCAGGTACATAAATCGCCTGTACAGAGGTAATCGAACCTTTATTAGTTGAAGTAATACGCTCCTGCATCGCACCCATATCGGTAGCTAGTGTAGGCTGATAACCTACCGCCGACGGGATACGTCCCAGAAGTGCCGAAACTTCCGAGCCTGCTTGTGTGAACCTAAATACGTTATCTACGAAGAATAGTACGTCCTGACCTTCCTTATCACGGAAATATTCGGCTTGTGTCAAGCCGGTAAGGGCAACACGTGCACGTGCTCCGGGAGGCTCGTTCATTTGTCCGTAAACAAGGGCAACTTTAGATTTTGACTGGTCTTCAAGGTTAATAACCTTTGATTCGATCATCTCGTGGTAAAGGTCGTTACCTTCACGGGTACGCTCACCCACTCCGGCAAATACCGAGAAACCGCCATGTGCTTTTGCGATATTGTTGATAAGTTCCATGATAAGCACGGTTTTACCGACACCCGCACCACCGAACAATCCTACTTTACCGCCTTTTGCGTAAGGAGCTAGCAAGTCGATAACTTTAATACCCGTAACAAGTATTTCTTCTGAAGTGGACTGGTCTACAAAAGCAGGGGCTTCAGCGTGTATGGGAGCCCTTTCTTTGGTTTTTACAGGACCAAGCTCGTCAATAGGCTCGCCGATGACGTTCATGATACGCCCTAATGTTGCCTGGCCTACGGGAACAGATATCTGCCCGCCCGTATCGGTAACTTCCGCACCACGAACAAGACCGTCTGTTGCGTCCATCGCAATAGTACGCACTGTGTTCTCTCCTAAGTGCTGTGCAACTTCCAGAACCAGTTTCTTGCCGTTATTTTCACACTCCAGTGCGTTTAGTATCGCAGGAAGGTTTCCGTCCTCGAATTGTACGTCAACTACAGCCGAGATTACCTGAGTAATCTTACCTGTTGCCGAACTGCTTTTCTTTTTTGTTGCTGCCATTTTATCGCTCCTTAAAGTAACAAAGTTATTGTTTTTACAATCCAATTTTCAATACGGGATTTTCACCCGTTTTTATATTTACAAATGTACCGAAAGGTACGCTAATCATATCTTTACAATGACCTATGTCATCTGCTTTAAACAACGGAATAGTATTTATTCCCGTATATTTTTTTAAACTTTCCAAGGCTTCATTGAAACCCTTTTCTTTTTTTTCAAACTCGTCTTCAAAAAAACTTCCCAGTATTATGGCGACGCTTTCTTTGAAAAAGCCCGCCTGACCAAGATGATTGAATATGCGGTCTATACGACCGGCTGTTTCATATTTATCATCTTCTAGCAAAATAATCTTGCCTTCGGTGTTAATACTATTTTGAGTGCCTAGCGTAGTTTGTACCAACGAAAGGCAGCCTCCTATTATTTTTCCGGCAACCTGCCCTTGGGTTTTAGCTTTTTCGTTTAGAGGTTTTAGCTTTATATCGTCATATTTATCTTCAAATAAAGACTTTTTCAAACTTTCTAGGGCTTTTTGCGACACCTCACCGTTTGCTATCTGCTTTAACGGAGGGGCATATATACATGGATAATTCCATTTATTTACAAAAAAATTCATTAGTGCGGTATTATCACTAAATCCTATAAAAGCTTTTTTTGATACGGGTGCCGGAATCGTACCGAGCTTGTCAAGAAGCTGATATGAACCGTAGCCGCCGGCTATACACCATATCGCTTTGGACTCGCTATTTTTCAAAGCCGATACAAGATGATTAAACCGATACTCGACAGAATTTGATGTCAGCTCGTTTTTGCCGTCTATCAGCTCTAAATAGGGCTTTGTATTAGCTTTTAAGCCAAAATCCTCTATAATTTTCAAACAACTATTATATATCTCTTCACTAAATCCCGACGATGGCGCAATTAAGTCAACAATATCGCCTTTTTTTAGCATATCTACACCGCTTCCGCACCTGCGATAATTTCAATCAACTCGGTTGTAATGGCAGCCTGCCTTGTTCTGTTATAAACAAGAGTAAGTTTCTTAATCATTTCACCTGCGTTCCTCGTCGCATTGTCCATTGCGGACATTCTTGCACCATGCTCACTTGCGGAGTTTTCTAAAAATGCGTTATATACCTGCACACCTAGATTTTTCGGCAACAATTCTTCTAATATTTGTGACTCGGACGGTTCAAACTCGAAGATTGAATCGGTTTGTACGGCATGTTCCTTGTCTATGTTAAGCGGTATTAATTGTTGTTCGGTAACTTCCTGAGAAATTGCGGTAATGAACTTGTTGTAATATATCGTGCATACGTCAAATTCACCATTATTGAACATTTTTATAATGTTGTTTGATTGCTCTGCCGCATCTTCGAACGGAATGAATTTCTTTTTACTTATATCAAAAGTTTTCCCGATGATATTATCTTTATGTTCGTTTTTTAAAAGTTCATATCCTTTTTTACCGATACATATTATCTTATACTCTTTCTTTTGCGATTTAAGATTCTGTATCTTTGCTTTTACAGCCTTGATAAGGTGTGTGTTAAAAGCTCCGCATAACCCGCGGTCGGAAGATATTACCACCAGCAGGTGTACATTATCCTTACCGTTACCGACAAGCAATTTAGGTGCGGATTCCGGTGATACATTAGCGGCAAGGGTACTTAGGACTTTTTCCATGCGTTCTGCGTAAGGGGCTGCATTTTCAGCAAGCTCACGTGCTTTACGCAACTTTGCAGCGGATACCACCTTCATCGCACTGGTTATCTTTTGAGTCGATTTAACGCTGTTAATCCTGATTTTTAAATCTTTTAAGTTAGCCATAACTTTTCCCTAGAGTCCAAGAATTACAGAATCATGCTACAAACGTTTTTACAAATTCACCCAACACTTTTTTCAGCTTACCTTCAACATCTTCCGATATTTTTTGCTCGGTACGGATTGCGTCCAAAATATCCTTATGAGAAGAGCGAAGCTTGCCGAGGAATGCTTTTTCAAACGCAACCACATCATTTTGAGGTATTTTGTCCAGATATCCCTTTACACCGGCAAATATTACAACAACCTGTTCTTCCATAACAAGCGGAGAATACTGTCCTTGTTTAAGCAATTCCACTAATCTTGAGCCGCGAGCAAGTAACTGCTGGGTAGCCGCATCAAGGTCTGAACCGAACTGTGCGAATGCCGCCATTTCACGGTATTGTGCCAATTCCAGTTTAATTGAACCTGCAACCTGTTTCATCGCTTTTAGCTGTGCTGCCGAACCCACACGGGATACTGACAGACCAACGTTAACCGCAGGACGTACACCTTTATAGAAAAGGTCGGTTTCTAAGAATATCTGACCGTCGGTAATTGATATTACGTTTGTCGGGATATATGCAGATACGTCGCCCGCCTGTGTTTCAATGATAGGAAGGGCGGTAAGTGAACCTGCACCGTTTTCATCAGACATTTTAGCCGCACGTTCCAATAAGCGTGAGTGCAAGTAGAATACGTCACCCGGATATGCTTCACGACCCGGAGGACGACGAAGAAGCAGGGACATCTGACGATAAGCAACCGCATGTTTTGAAAGGTCATCATAAACTATCAGCCCGTGCATACCGTTATCACGGAAATATTCACCCATGGTAACACCGACATATGGTGCAAGATATTGAAGAGGTGCAGGGTCTGAAGCGGTTGCCGCAACAACTATAGTATATTCTAAAGCACCTGTTTCTTCTAGTTTCTTAACTACTTTTGCCACAGTTGAGCGTTTTTGACCGATACAAACATAGATACAGTAAAGCTTCTTGCTTTCATCATCGGTTTTGCTGTTGATTGATTTTTGGTTAAGTATTGTGTCGATAGCAACGGCTGTTTTACCTGTCTGACGGTCACCGATGATAAGCTCACGCTGACCGCGACCGATAGGGATAAGAGCATCAATAGCTTTAATACCCGTTTGCACAGGCTCGTGTACCGATTTACGTGCGATAATTCCCGGAGCTTTTACTTCAATACGGCTGGTCTGTTTGCATTTTAAAGGGCCTTTGCCGTCTATAGGGTTGCCAAGACCGTCAACTACACGACCTAACAGCTCTTTTCCTATGCCGACTTCAACTATTTTTCCGGTACGTTTTACCGTGTCACCCTCTTTGATATCCGTGTCCGCACCGAAGATAACCACACCCACATTGTCGGTTTCGAGGTTAAGTGCCATGCCTTTTAGACCGCCCTTGAATTCTATCATCTCACCTGCCTGAACATCGTCAAGTCCGTAAATCACGGCGATACCGTCTTTTACGGTAACAACCTGACCGATTTCACTTAATTCAGGCTCGTTATTATAGTTTGCTATCTGCTTTTTCAATATACTTGAAACTTCTGCCGCGCGGATACTCATAAATTTAACTCCTTAAACGAATATTTACTTTTTTTGCTTAACCGGCTATTGCCTGTTTTGTTATAACTTTTAATTTTTCCAGACCGCCCGATACTGATGCGTCTATCATTTTTGAACCGACCCTTACTATTATACCGCCCAAAATAGCCTCATCGACTTGCTCTTGTGCGGTTACGGTTTTGTTCAGAGT
The DNA here is from genome assembly GCA_027620075.1 of Pseudomonadota bacterium. Classification (NCBI taxonomy): domain Bacteria; kingdom Pseudomonadati; phylum Pseudomonadota; species Pseudomonadota bacterium. The sequence goes on from JAQCEY010000002.1 coordinate 101,265, forward strand.
TTTACTCAAGGATTTCTCGATATCCGTAATTTGTTTTTTCAAAAGAGGTTTTGCGGATATAATGTTAGCCGTAACCTCTCCGTTATGCTCTTTTACCATTTCAAAATACGAACTTGCCACATCATAAAGAATTTTTAGCCTTCCGTTATCTATAAGCACCTTGATGAACTTTTCGGTAATGTCGTTTACGCCTATTTTTTTCAGGATAAACAGCATAGCATTATGCTGTTCCGATTTTGAAATCACAGGATTTTGCACAGCTTCACGTAAATTTTGTGATTCTTTCAACAGCTCCTGTAGTGAAACGAAGTCTTTTTGTACTTTGTCAACGGACTTTGACTCTAAGGCTAACTCAAAAACGGCTTTTGCGTAACGTTTTGATAATATGGAATTTGACATATTTGTAAGCTCTTCCCTTTACGAACTTAAGTGAATCGGGGCATACTTAGCATAGGCGGCGTGTCGTTGCAAGCAGTAATTTGATTTTGCTCAGAGTTTTTGTTTTATATATGAATAATGATGTAAAAAGATGATTCTTTTTTAGGCATTGCTAACAAAAATAATTAACACTTCTTAAGTTGTGTCATTCCCCGAACTTACGTATGTAAATTATAGGGGAATCTCAGGTAATTTGAACAGGATTACCCTATAATTTTGTTACACAAAATTCGGGTAATGACGTAAAACTACATTAGTTAGCAATGCCCTTTTTAGATTATAAAGATAATACGACTTTACATAATGTGTCGGTTAGGGTTGTCAGTTCTTCTTTTGATATGGTAAAAGGCGGCATGATATAGACAACGTCCTTAAACGGGCGAAGCCATACACCACGTTTTATGAATTCGCTACGCATTTGGAATATTTCGTCCCAGTTTGTATCCAACTGGACGACCCCTATCGCACCTTTTATCCTGACATCAATAACTTTCTCTAGCTTTTTTAGCGGCTTTAGTGCCTGATATAGCTGTTTTTCTATTGCACTCACCTGTTCAAGCCTGTTTTCTGATTCAAACAAATCCAAAGACGCATTTGCGGCGGCACATGCAAGCGGGTTTGCCATGAAGGTAGGGCCGCTCATAAGTGCTTTTTCCATTTCATCACTTAAGAAACCGTTATAAACATCTTCTGTGGTTATTGTGGCGGCAAGGGTCATAACTCCGCCCGTCAGCCCTTTTCCTACGCACATTATATCCGGAGTTATTGAGGCCTCCTCACATGCGAACATATAGCCTGTACGTCCGAACCCCGTCATTACCTCGTCGGCTATAAACAGCAGATCATATTTTTTACATATGCGGTATATTTCTGCAAGAACATCGGTTGAGTGGAATTTTAGCCCCCCTGCTCCCTGTACCAGCGGTTCAATGATAACGCCCGCTACGGTATCGCCTATGCCGTCAACCATAGTTTCAAATTCTGCGAAATCATATTCATCGCTCGGCACTCTTAAAGAGAATTGTTTAGGCATATAATCGTTAAAGAACCTGTGCATACCGTCATCGGGGTCACATAAAGACATACAGCCCATAGTATCGCCGTGATAGCCGTTATCGAAACTGATAAACTTATTACGTTTTTTGTTTCCCTGATTACGCCAGAATTGTACAGCCATTTTCATGGCGGTTTCAACTGCAGTTGAGCCTGAATCCGTAAAAAAGACCCTGTCAAGTCCGGTAAGATTAGCCAGTCTTCGGGCAAGTTTATACGCCTGTTCATTTGCCGTGCCTGCAAACATGAAATGCGGCATTATTTTTGCCTGCGTTGTTAAAGCGTTTATGATGTGAGGGTTATTATATCCGTGGCATGCACTCCACCATGAAGATATGCCGTCAATAAGCCGGCTGCCGTCCTCCAAGGTTACCTTGCAGCCGTCTGCGGACACGACCTTTATCGGCTCCGGTGCGGTTTTTTCCTGCGTGTATGGGTGCCAGATATGTTCTTTGCCGTTATTATACCAGTTATCCTTCTTCATTTTCTCCCCGAACAAGTAACTTTTTGTCATACACGGGATTCACCGTTGAATGACATTAGAGTAATTACTGCAAGTTCCTCCCCGAAATAGAATCTTCTATTGTTTTGCTGATTTCGTCTACTGCTTCAGCTATGTTTTCTTTCCTATCCCATACGAAATCACCGCATCCTATGAAATCCACACCGCTATGCGTAAGCTGTTCGCACACTTCCCTAGTTATATAGCCCTTTACGGCACATGGTTTTTCAGAATGGGTTTTCCAGTATTGGACAAGTTCAAAAGTTTTATCTCCGCTATATTCAAACGATACATAATCTATAATATCATTAACTATATATTTTTTTGCGGTTGCTATACAGCCTTTGCAGTCTATGCCGATTATAAAGTTGTCACCGAATTTTTTCCTTAGATTTTCTATATTTTCTGCCTCATTATCATCAAGTATGATTCCGTCGGCGTTATACTTTTCCAGCATTTCTATACGTGATTTAATAATGAATACAATGCCGCTATTTTTGCATATTGCAGAAACAAGATCGGCATTTGTGTGATAATCTTCATCAGAAGCGCCGGGTAGGTAAAACTCAAGAGCGTGCATGTTTTTTTCATAAAACGATTTGTTTACCTGACGGAAGGCGTGTCCGAGTGCTATCGGGAATTCATAGCCGCTAGTTTGCATGGGGCTAGTGAAATACAGCCCGATATCGGGCGAGCCTTCAACTTTATACTCCCTTTTTTTTGAGGCGGCTTTTTGTAAATTAAGTTCTTTTAATTTTTGTTCGTCCATATTCTTTTGTATTTGTTTATAATCGGAACTTTTTAAAGCTATCTTACTGCGGATTCCTTAATATTTTGTTTACAAATCCCTTCAATTTCAATTCCTAAGCGGTTAAATAGCTTTTTATCCTCATTTTCTTTGGGGTTTGGAGTCGTAAGTAGTTTTTCGCCGTAGAAAATTGAATTTGCTCCTGCCAAAAAGCACAAAGCCTGCATTTGGTCGTTCATGCTCTCACGTCCTGCCGACAGCCTAACATATGACTTAGGCATCATTATACGGGCAACGGCGATTGTTCTTACAAAATCAAAAGGGTCTATATCGGCTTCCAGTTCAAGCGGTGTACCTTCAATTTTGACCAGCATATTAATAGGCACTGACTCAGGGTGTTCAGGCAGGTTCGCAAGGGTTGACAGCATTTTTACCCTGTCTTGCAATGTTTCGCCCATACCCACAATGCCGCCGCAGCAGGTTTTAAGCCCGACCTCATTTATATTTTTCAGCGTTTCCAGCCTGTCCGAGAAGTTACGGGTGCTGATTATCTTTGAATAATATTCCTCGGACGTGTCTATATTATGGTTATAATAATCAAGTCCGGCTTCTTTGAGGCGGCTTAGCTGCTCTTTTTTAACCATGCCTAGTGTTACACATGTTTCAAGCCCCAGAGATTTTACCTCGGATATCATTTCTTCCACTTTAGGCAAGTCCCTGTCATTGAGGTTCCGCCATGCGGCTCCCATACAAAAGCGTGATGCTCCCGCATCTTTTGCTTTTTGAGCTTCCCCTTTTACTTTTGCTACATCAATCAGAGGTTCTTTCTTTAATCCGGTATCATAATGAGCAGACTGCGGGCAGTATTTGCAGTCTTCGGGGCATGCCCCCGTTTTTATACTAAGCAGGGTGCTTACCTGTACTTCGTTAGGGTTGAAGTTTTCACGATGTACGGACGCAGCTTTGAACACAAGGTCATTAAACGGCAATGCGAACAAAGCTTCCACTTCCTGATTTTTCCAGTTATGGCGTATGTTATTTTTTAAATGCTCAACATTCATAGTCATATATAATTTTATGTTTTTGCCCTTTATAGACATAATTGACCGAATTTGTAAGCAATTTATTTACTATCCTGACAAAGACCAACGTGCTTTTGGCACAAAGTCTATATCATCGACCAATCCGGCTTTCATTCGTTCAATGCCTGCCCATGCTATCATAGCCCCGTTGTCGGTACAAAGTCCGATAGGAGGGCTGTGTCGTGTATATCCTTTTTGTTCGGTAATTTCATCTATTGTGTTGTTGATATATTTATTTGCAGCAACTCCCCCTGCGATAACAAGACGTTTTGCGTCAGGGTATAACTCTTCATAAATTTCAATGGCATTTTTGAGCCTGTCTTTAATTATGTCACCCACGCATTTTTGAAATGATGCACAAATATCATTTATATCTTTTTCGGTTATATTTTCCAGTTTATCAACCTCACGTTTTACTGCCGTTTTTAGCCCCGAAAATGAAAAGTCGCAGCCTGCCCTTCCCTTTAATGAGCGGGGAAAGTTAAACCTGTTCTCATCACCTTCTAAAGCTCTTTTTTCAACGACAGGCCCTCCCGGATAGCCGAGTTTTAGCATTTTAGCGACCTTGTCGAAAGCTTCGCCCAAGGCATCATCTATCGTACCGCCTAATTTTTTGTATTTATTTACCCCTTCAACGCTTAGGAACTGGCAATGTCCGCCTGAAACCAGCAATAGCAGGAACGGAAATTCAACATCTTCGGTAAGTCTTACCGTAAGAGCGTGTCCTTCCAAGTGGTTTACTGCGATTATAGGTATATCGGCGGCAGAGGCTATACCCTTTGCCACCATTACTCCGACTATAACCCCCCCTATCAATCCGGGACCTGCGGTAACCGCTATTGCGTCCAGTTCGCTATAGCTGTTTATTCCTGCATCAGCCATGCTTTTTGTTATAAGGGTGTCAATCGCCTCAATATGTGCTCTGGCGGCTATCTCAGGAACCACACCGCCATAGTCGGCATGTTCTTTTACCTGTGATAGTATCCGGTGTGAAAGGATATCTTTTTTATCCGTAACTATTGCCACAGCGGTTTCATCGCAACTTGTTTCTATTCCTAATATTATCAAGGCAGTGTTTCCCGATTATTTTTGTTGTTACTTACATAAAGTGCAAGGAGGTGAATTTCAAGTGTAATAAAAAAAACCCCTCAATTAAGAGGGGCTTTCTTTATTACCGAGAAGAGTTAGAGTAAGTAATCTAGAATGTTTCCATTTTAATCATCATGTTACAAAGCGGAGCTGTTGCAGTAAATTGATATTCGTCAGGATTCGGAGTTGTATTTTGACAAGCAGTTGCCAAAACTCCTGCGTTTGTAAAGTCTGCACCTGCTTGCTCATCCGGATCCGGAGTTGCATCGGCCTGACCGTTTACAGCCACTACGTTACCGGCACTTGGAACGCCATCGTCAATTTTGCTGTCAATGTCATAAGCATCTAAAGGTACGAAAGGCTCTCCCGTATCAAAGAAGTCATCGTCCTGACTTCCAACGACACCGGTTATGAAATAGTTATCCGTTCCGTCATTGAAAACGCTCCAGCCAAATCCTGTTGTTTTCATTGCAGGTATGCTATTACCCACGCCGTCATTTATAGTACCTGTTCCGGTAGTGCTTGAAAATCCGTCAAATACACCTTTTACAAGCTCTTTACCCGGAGTGGTAAGTTGTGACCAAAAGCATGATATTTCACCGTTATGAAGTGTTACGGCACCACCGTTATTGTCCCCTATCAACCCGTTTCCGTCGCCAAGGTTCGCTTCACCGTCACATCCGGTTGCAGCGGCATCGGCACCTGTTATATTACAGTTTGTCGGGTTAGGTCCGTCACCGTCACAAAGCCCGAATTTGTCTGTGTCCGTATCACCCGGTATTCCGTTATATTTTCCTAAGAATGTGTTAACGGCAACCTGAAATTCCTGATGTTGACGTACCGTTGCACGAAGTTCGGCGGCTTTAATTAAATCCTGTCCTACCAAAACACCGCTCACAATAAGACCTATGATTACTAGTACTATGGCTAGCTCTACCAAGGTAAAGCCTTTTTGGGATTTTCTAGATTTATATGTCATTTTTCTTCTCCGTTTTAATTCTACTAATGTTATTTTAACCATAATTAGTTAATTATAGATTAAATCTTAGTCTTAGGGTGCATACAACAAGATCGTTCTGAGTGTTATACGTTACGGCGTTGTTATTTGCGGCTCCTGTTACACATGCGGTAGCGTTGCCGGCAGTAGCGTTATAAACAGCTGCTGTTTCTGCGTTTGTAGCGTTACCTGCCCTTGCATGAACAACACCTCTTCTTGGCTGACCGTCATCAATTTTGTCGTCAATGTTCTGAGCGTCAAGCGGGTTTAGAACGTCAGTTGTAAGATAAACTCCGGAAGCACCGCCTGTAACTCCTAACATAAAATAGTTTGATGAACCGTCACTGAAAACACCCCAGAACTGACCTACTTTTGTGCTTGGCAATGTAGCTGAGGCGGTAGCGGCAGTCACTGCTGCACCGTCATATGACCCCGGTATCAAGGCCGCTCCCGTAGAGCCGAGATGATTCCAAAACTGAACGTTCTCCCCCAAGTCGGATGCAGGAGTTGCTGTTGTAGCTATTGTAAGGTCGGTAGATGCCCCTAATAATGTGTCCCCGTCGCCGTTACCGACGAAACCGAAATCAGTCTCCGCCCTTACATCGCCCGGAAGACCGTTATATTTACCGCGGAATGTACCGACTGCGGCGTTAAAAGATTCATATTGCGTCACAACCGCCCGAAGTTCTGCACCTCTGACCAGATCCTGACCGACTAATACACTTGAAATTATCAATCCTATTATCACCAGTACTATTGAAAGTTCCACAAGAGTAAAACCGTTTTGTTTTTTTTGTAATTTCTTACTCATATTTTATCTCCGTAATTTTTATGCCAAAAAGCACTTAAAGTAAAATTCACGTAATAATAAATGTAATTATGCAATTTATACCAATACAACTTTAATATATAATATAGTACAACCATACGCTTACCATTTTGGGAAAAAATTACAAAATAAGCAGGTGATTTTGTAAGAAACTACAAAATGAGTAATGAATATCTGACTCTTGAGAACGTGTATTTTAGCGGTAATCCTGTACAAAAAGCGTTACCGCTGTCGTTAAAACGCTACCTTAATTTGTTGCACGCTTCTTTTATGCGTCCGCAGGCATTTTTCAAGGCTTCGTCCGATGTGGCGTAAGAAATTCTGAAGAATCCTTCCAGTCCGAATGCCGATCCGGGTACTACGGCAACCAATGCTTCTTCAAGCAAGTATGTAGCAAATTCGGTATCATTGTTGATTTTATTCCCCGATGGAGCAATTTTGCCGATTAATTCCTTGCACTCGGGAAACACGTAGAAAGCACCCTCGGGCGTATTGCATTTAATGCCGTCAATGTCATTTAGTGCGGCAACAACCATATCACGGCGTTTTTTAAAGGTTTCCGCACGTTCCTTCAGATAGGACTGATCACCGTTTAAGGCTTCAACCGCTGCTGCCTGACTTATGGAACAAGGATTTGAGGTGCTTTGCGACTGCATCTTGGAAATAGCTTTTATCAATTCTTCCGAGCCGCCCGCATAGCCTATCCTCCAGCCTGTCATTGAGTATGCTTTTGAGACCCCGTTTATTGTAAGGGTTCTTTCGAAAAGTTTAGGCTCTACTTGTGCAGGCGTTACGAATTTAAAACCGTCATATACGATATGCTCATAAATATCATCTGCCATGATATATAGGTTAGGGTGTTCAAGCAGTACTTGGGTAATAGCCTTCATTTCATCGTAGTTATATGCTGCTCCCGTAGGGTTGCTGGGAGAATTAAGGATTATCCATTTTGTTTTCGGTGTAATGACCCTGCTTAACTGTTCCGGCTTCAGCTTGAAATTATTTTCTGCAGGACATCCGATAAATACCGGATCTCCGCCTGCGATAGCTACCATGTCAGGATATGATACCCAATATGGTGCCGGGATTATGACTTCATCTCCATCGTTTAGGGTAGACATCAGGGCGTTATAAATTACGTGCTTTGCACCTGAACCGACCGTTATCTGTGAAGGAGTATAGTGCAGATCGTTTTCACGTTTGAATTTCTCGCAAATTGCCTGTTTTAGCTGAGGTGTTCCGTCTACTGCCGTATATTTTGTATCTCCGCTTCTTATAGCGTTTATTGCTGTTTCTTTAACATTATCTGCCGTATCGAAATCTGGTTCACCCGCTCCCAGTCCTATAACATCCTTTCCGGCGGCTTTAAGTTCACGGGCTTTTGTAGTTACCGCTATAGTTGCTGATGGCTTAATTCTTGAAAGACGTTTTGCTATTAGGGACATTATTAATCACCGTTCATATAAAATTAATTAATTTCGATTGTTTTCATATACAGAAAGATTTAACGTAATACAATAACAAATATTTGAAAAAAAGTGCTAATTAAAGTAATATAGATATAGTTAATACAAATCAAAAATTTTATTATGGTATTATTCAGAAAAAAAAAGAAGCAAAAAACAAAAGCTTCTGTCGGCGGTTTCTTCAAGGACAAGTTTATCGGTGATTTTGATCTTTCAGATGCGGGTGTTAGAACTGTTTCATTTATAAAAAAGAAGGTTTCGGACGGAATTCAGGGAATTTATGATTCAAGGGACAAGTTAAAGGATATTCCGGGGACGAATTACAAACTCGGTCTGTACCACATGCAGCAGGGCAATTTTTATGATGCCATATTCCGTTTCGGCATAGTCTGCCGTTTTGCACCCGATAATATCGATGCTCATTATAATCTTGCACGTTGCTACATGTTCAGAGGAGCAAACAAGGAGGCTAAAAAGAAGCTTGAGCATGTATTGAAAAAAATACCCGACCATGTTGAGGCTAAATATCTTTTGAAAAAGATAGATTCACCGAAAACCGTAGAGTTTATTCCCGAAAGTCTTATAAAAGAAACTATTGATATAAGAGCTGATTTTTACCGTCAGGATTATATTGATAACGGCTATTCGGGGTCTAAGGCTCTAGTTAATGAGGTTTTCAGGAACGTTAATGACAAGAACCCTAATTATGATGTGCTTGACCTTGGTTGCGGCACGGGCGTTTGCGGTTTTATATTGAAAAAAAGGTCTTTGGCGAGGCGTATTGTAGGTGTTGATTTGTCAAAGATAATGATAGAGACATGCAGGGGAAAAAGGGTTGAAAGCGAGCCTGTATATGATGAGTTGCATGAGGCCGAGATATCAAAATATCTGCAATCGGAGCAATCAAAATATAATCTTGTGCTGTCTGATCTGGCAACGGACTTTATAGGCAAACTTGACGGTTATGCGGTTTCTATAAAGCGTGTTTTGGTAGATGGCGGTTGTTATGCCGCCGTAGTCAGATGGGAAGATGAGTTGAAGGAAGGATATAAGCTTAACTCTGATTATGAGGATTTTAGCTATTCAAAAAAATACTTTGTAGATAACTTCGCAAAAGCCGGGCTAAAACTTACAGGTTCCAAGGAAATTGATATGGTGGGTGACGAGAAGGCCGAAATATTAATATTTAAGTCTTAAGTTAACAATTTGACTTCGTAATATAACGTTCTGTTATAAAATCATTATATGGTAGTTCATATAAAAGATATTCACAACATATATGTGTGATATTAATATTTAAGCTTGAACGAAAAGCGTTTTTGTGCGAAACTTCTTGTAATAACCATAGTGTTTTAAACATAGTCTATCTCGTATCTAAAAGGAATATCAACCCCAAAGGCAAGGAGTGCTTATTATGTCAGGAAATAGAAAACCACATATAATAGTTTTGGGGAACGAGAAAGGCGGGGCAGGTAAAACTACCACCTCTATGCACGTCATATCAAGTTTGCTATATGACGGATATGCCGTTTCAAGCATTGATCTTGATTCCAGACAGCGTTCTTTATCTAATTATCTGGAAAACAGAAAGAAATATACACAAACCCATCAGGTTGAATTGCCGTCCCCTTCGCATTATATAATAAATAACAGCAGGCTTGATTCGCAGGTTGAAGGTAATCTTGATGAGCAAAAGAGGTTTGAAGAGTGTTTGAAGCGTGCATCGCTTAGTAGTGATTTTATCGTTGTGGATTCTCCCGGTAACGACACATATCTTTCAAGGCTTGCCCATTCATATGCCGATACCATAGTTACCCCGATAAATGATAGTTTTGTCGACCTTAACGTTTTAGCGAAGGTTAATGAGGACGATTTGAGGGTTGACCGTCACGGCGTGTATTCGGAGATGGTTTGGGAAGCTAAAATTTACAGGGCTCAACGTGATAAGGGCGAGATAGACTGGGTTGTGCTGCGTAACCGTCTTACTAATATTGATGCTAAGAATAAAAGGAAGGTGGCGGAAGCTTTGAATAATTTCTCCAAGAGGGTGCGTTGCAGGCTTGCAGAAGGTTTTTCCGAGCGTGTGATATACAGGGAGCTATTCTTGCAGGGATTGACGCTTCTTGACCTTGCTAGTGATAAGGTAGAATTTGATATGAAGATGTCGCATGTGGCGGCTCGTCAGGAATTGAGGAAATTCATGGATTTTTTGCAGTTGGAAAAAAAGTTTGAAGCGGCTGCTGTAAATACACAGATTCCTTCGGTAGTCGCGACACCAACCCAGAACAGGGAAACGATAGCGGCATAGATGGCTTACATTGCTTTAATAGTTGCCGTAATCTGGGGTATTCTTATACTGCTTAAGCTTTATTCAAAAGCTGATCCGGTCTTAATCAAGAAGATATATAAGGCAGTAAATCTTGTTATCGGGGTATATTTTGTTTACCTGCTTTTAAGGGCGGGCTTGCCTTATATTGCGGCGATGCTTGGTGGTGCTATGGCTCTTGCCCCGCATTTTAGGAAGATAATCGGACTATTATATACTTTTAAAATGGTCAAGGGGCTTTTCAAAGAAACCAAGACCGGAACCCCTAGTCCCGATAATAAAAACATTAAGATGACTAAACGGCAGGCATGCGAGATACTAGGCGTTGAAGAAAATGCCTCTAAAAAAGAAATAGAGGACGCATACAAGCGCCTTATGAAGAAAAACCACCCTGACACAGGCGGTTCAAAATATTTCGCCACAGAGCTTAATAAGGCGAAAGAAGTCTTATTGAAAGATAAGTAGTATTTTATCATTCGGCAGCTTGACCTGAGAATCTTTTTTATATACACACGGTCGATGTAGGTGCGTGAAATATTTTGAGAAGCAAATGACAAAATCCAAAAGCATTGATGACAATGAAATAGCCAAGTTTTCCGCAATGGCGGACGAGTGGTGGGACTTAAACGGCAAGTTCAAGCCGCTGCATAAATTCAACCCTGTGCGGATAGAATATATACGTGATAATGTTTTATCGCATTTTGACAAACAGGATTTCAAGGGGCTAAAGTTTCTTGATATAGGTTGCGGCGGCGGCTTGCTTTCCGAGCCTATGGCAAGGCTTGGAGCTGACGTTACCTCAATAGATGCGGCTGAAAAGAATATAAAGATAGCCTCCTTGCACGCCGAGCAATCGGGTTTGAAAATAGATTATCAATGCACGAGTGCCGAAGAGCTTGCTAAAAAAGGTGGCAAATTCGATGTAGTTTTGAACATGGAAGTTATTGAGCATGTGGCGGATATCGGCTCTTTTGTGCAGGCATCGGCGGATTTATTAAAGCCGGAAGGTCTGATGTTCGTAGCAACTTTAAACCGTACTTTAAAATCATACGCTCTTGCCATAGTTGGAGCGGAGTATATTTTGCGATGGCTGCCTAAAGGAACGCATGACTGGAAAAAATTCTTAAAACCATCTGAAATTGATGAGCTTGCTAGCGATAACGGGCTAAAGTTAAAGGAAATACAAGGCGTATCATATAACCCTTTGACAGATAAATGGAAGCTGTCGGACGATGTGGATGTTAATTATATGATGTTATTCGGGAAACAATAGGTGTTAAGATACTATTTTTGTTGAAACACCCCTACATCTTCCTAACTGTTAGGTGGGGGGCGATACATGCAGGTATAACAAACACTTGCGAGTTTCTGCCCCTCACAAAAACACTTTCGTGTTTTTAACTCTCCCTCAAGGGGAGAGTAGTTCTTTGACTTTTACAACGGATTCTATAGTAAATTTTAATTTATATATATTTTGTCATGCCGAACTTGTTTCGGCATCTAAAGTGCGGCAAAAGTAGAACCTGAAATAAATGCTTCGATGACAAAACATATCTAAATAGCCGATATTTCCTTTATCTTACGAATGGCAATAATTATCATTGAAATATCAGGATCTTCGCTTGCTTTAAGATCGGAAATGAACGAGTCGTAACGAGATATCATTTTCGTGTTTTTTTCCTTCCAGATTTCAATGGCGTTTGAACAGATATTATCCTTACATAAATGTTTTACCGCTTCTAAAGTCAGCCTTCTTTGTTGTAAATAAATATCATCAACAAGACTTTGGTAAGACATTTTTTCCCAATAGTTATCGGAGGGAAGTTTGCCGAGCATCCTTACTATCAAGCCAAGGTTCAGGTTAGCTCCAAGCTCAAAATATAACTTACCGGCAACACTTAACGGCAATTTGGCATTGCTTGCCACCTGAACGATGTCACAGGCAGAACGCAACACGTTTAAAATTGCCACCTTATGAGCCAAATCATCATCGATACCCATTTCTTTGAAACGGTTAAAACGCATTTCATAAACCTCGGTTACGGACTTTGGCAGAACTTTAATCAGATTTTCCGATATTTCCTTAACACCGGGTGCAAAATCTTTTACCAGTTTTGATACCTGCAATGGCTGAGGACAGTTCCTCAAAAACCAGAATGTCGAACTTTCAACTAAATTCTGTACTTCCATAAACAATATCTGCTGGTTTTCCACTCCTGCCTTTTTAGCGACGGAGATATTATCCCATAGCTCACGCAACCCGAAAACGTCCCTTGCTATAGTATAAGACCTTGCGATATCGCAATAAGGCACGCCCGTATCTTCCTGAATATGGTAGAACAAGGCGCTGCCCATACGGTTTAAAATACTGTTGGTAACGGAAGTTGCGATAATCTCCCGTATAAGCGGATGGCTTTCGATTTCTTTTTTATATTTAACCTGAAGATTATCAGGAAAATATTTTATCAAATCGTCGCTGTAATATTCCTCATCGGGTATATTGCTGTTTAGAAGATTATCATACAGGACTATCTTGCTATATGCCAGTATCACACTTAGTTCCGGACGTGTAAACCCGGCTCCTTCAGCGTGCCTACGGGCAATATCCTCAGGTGCGGGCAAATATTCTATATTACGGTCAAGATGTCCGTTCTTCTCTAAAAACGACATCATTCTGCCCAGTATTTCAAGGATACCGCTGCCCTGCTGCTGTGCTATAGTAATAGCCTGAGTTTGCAGGTTGTTATCACGCAACACAAGCTGTGCGACATTCTCCGTCATCGATTCTAATAATTTATCCCGATTCGGCATATTAAGGCTGCCGTCTTCAACGGCTTTACCAAGCACTATCTTGATATTAACTTCATGGTCGGAACAATCTACGCCGGCGGAGTTATCTATCGCATCGGTATTTATTCGCCCTCCTTTTTGGGCATATTCTATACGCCCTAACTGGGTAAATCCGAGATTACCCCCCTCACCTACTACTTTTGCCCTTATTTCGGAGCCGTTGATACGCAACACGTCATTAGCCTTATCGCCCACATCATCATGGCTTTCGAATTTTGATTTGACATATGTACCTATTCCGCCGTTCCATATAAGCCCCACAGGAGCTTTTAGCATATATTTTATAAGCTCGTCAGGAGTTACTTTATCGGAATTTATCTCAAGCAGTTTTTTTATTTCAGGGCTTAAAACGATACTCTTGTCACTTCTTTGGAAAACGCCGCCGCCTTTTGATATTAATTGCGAGTTATAATCAGCCCATGACGACCTCGGCATCTTAAATAACCTTTCACGCTCCTTATAGCTTTCTGCCGCATTCGGGTTGGGGTCAAGGAATATATGCAAATGGTTAAATGCACCCACAAGCTTGATATGTTTAGAGCATAACATACCGTTACCGAATACGTCTCCTCCCATATCACCGATACCGATAACACTAAAGTCATCTTTGTCCACATCAACGCCCATCTCATAGAAATGGCGTGCAACAGATACCCACGCTCCTTTTGCGGTAATTCCCATTTTCTTATGGTCATATCCGGCCGAACCGCCTGATGCGAAAGCGTCTTTTAACCAGAAACCGTATTCTTCAGATATGGAGTTGGCTATATCCGAGAACGTAGCCGTACCTTTATCGGCGGCTACCACCAGATAAGCATCGTCACCGTCATGCCTGACAACATTCTTCGGATGTTTTATCTTACCGCCGACCATATTGTCGGTCAAATCCAACAACCCCCTTAAGAACGTCTTATAGCATTCTACACCTTCTTTTAGCAGAGCTTCCCTGCCGCCTTCGACAGGAGCTTTCTTAACCACGAAACCACCTTTAGAACCCACAGGTATAATAACGGAGTTTTTGGTCATCTGTGCTTTCATCAATCCCAATACCTCGGTACGGAAATCCTCGAGCCTGTCAGACCATCTCAAGCCGCCTCTGGCAACCTTACCGCCCCTTAGGTGAACACCTTCAACCCTTGTTGAATATACGAATATCTCGGCATAAGGGCGTGGTTTAGGCAACCATGAAATTTCCGAGGAAATGAATTTAAATGAAATATAATCCTTATAGTTACCCTTTGTGTCTTTTTGGTAGTAATTGGTTCTCTTGGTAGCGTTTATTAACTCTACCAACCCTCTTATTACCCTGTCTTCAGACAGATTCGATACCTTGCTCAGGATAGAATCTATTTCAACCGTCACATCGGCAGAGGCTTTTTCCCTGTCACCTTTAAAATCAGGATCAAAACGTATATTGAACAACTCAACAAGAAGCTTTGTCAAAGAATGATGGTTACATAAGGCATTTTGTATATATTCAAGGCTGTAAGCAAAACATGATTGCTGCAAATAGCGGCAATAGGCACGAATCATCTTAACATCACGCCATTTTAAATTAGCAAATAATATCAGCTTATTAAGGTTATCATTATGAACCTGTTCAAACCATATTTTATTTACGGCATCTTCAAAATTATTTTTTATTTCTTTTAATTTCGGCTTCGTGATTCCGCTTACAATAAATCTGAATCTGTGTATCCATATATTGCCGCATTCATTATCGGGAGTCACAAGGTATGTATGCTCATCTAGCGTGGAAAGACCCATATTTTCCAATATAGGCATTACCCTTGAAAGCCTGACCTGCTCGTTTAACGTATATATCTTGAACTCAAATATTTCCTCGGTACTTTCACCCGATTCATAAATATCAAAAGTAACATGCTTTTTATCTATTACCTTTTCAATCTGTAAAATATCATAATAGGCATCTTCTACCGAGAATCTGTTGCGGTAGCTAAGAGAAAAGGCTTTTCTATATTTTTCATATATTTCCTCGCCGTCTTCCTCATCGAATTTTTTATAAATATAGTCTTGCAGGTCGTCTACCCAGTTTCTTGCGGCAGCGGCTACCATAGACTCGATTTCTCTCTCGTCATAGTCCGGTACATTGCCCGGCTCGGTCTTAACGATAAATTGTAGCCTTGCCATATGTGACTCGGTAACCTGCGTATAGTGGTTCGATATCGTTCCGTTTAATTCGGTCTTTAGTATTTTCTCTATTTTTTTTCGTAAATTGGTGTTCATTCTGTCTTTTGGTATAAACACCAGACAACTGATAAACCGTTCAAATTCATCTTTCCTGAAGAACACCCGTACTTTCGGCTGGATATTAAGCATTACTATGCCCATTGCCGAATCGAACAAATGCTCTTCGGAGCTTTGCAGCAACTCATCTCTTGGAAAATCCTCCAAAATGGCGGAAAGAGCCTTACCGCTATGTCCGCCGTCGGAAAATCCGGATTTTTTATGGATAGACTCAAGCTTTTTCCTTATCAGAGGAACATTCCGGACGCTTTGATAATAGACTTTTGATGTAAACAGACCTAAGAACCTGTGTTCACCGATAACATTTCCCTGTTCATCGAGCTTCTTTATACCGATATAATCCATATGCACGGGTCTGTGGACTAACGATTTTCTGTTTGCCTTGGTTATTTCTAACAAGGTCTGTTCTTTTCCCAAAAGAGGGTTGGTCTTAATTTCTTTGCAGTTACGAGGGGTGAGGGAAGGGTCTCCGAGTTTTAAAATACCCAATTTAGAACCTTCTGTTATCGTCGCTTCCTTACCCGAAGATTTTTCATAATACACATAACCCAAAAACACAAAGTTATTATTCTTTAGCCAGTCAAGAAACTCTTTGATTTCCTGAGCGTTATCAAGAACCTGCTTTTTGCCGGAATCTTTCAGGGAATGTACCAGCAAATCCGCCGAAACGCCTATTTCAGTAATTACATGGTTGACTTTTCTTAATATATCGTCCCAGTCGGTAACCGCCACCTTCACATGCTTAAAAACCGTTTGAAGCTCTTTTTCAAGGTTTGCCGCCTGTTTATCCGAAAGCTTCATTACCTGCATCTGTATAACCGATTCTAAAGCACCGCCTGACGATGTATTAGCGGAAACGGATTGTAAAATGCCCTTGTCGTCACGCACAGCCTTGATAACGGGGTGGAACAGGTCAACTATTTTTATTTCATGCCTGTTTACTTCTTCAGTGAAAGAATCCACAAGGAAGGGTATGTCATCATTTAATATTTCGATATATGTAAACTTACTTTCCCAGCCGTCGTTTTTCAGGGTAGGGTTATAAACCCTTAACTTACATCCGCTACGTGGTTTTTCTTCAATAAACTTAAAAACACCGATTGCCGAAAGGCAACGTTTTTTTATTTCCCGTTTTTTTAGCTCTTCGGCAGAAGTGAACTTATATAGCTCTTTGATAAAGTCCATCAGCCCTTTATCCAGAAGCTTTTTCGAATTTTTACTAGCTTCGGCAGCGATTGAATCAATTACTTTTAATGTAGTTTTTAATTCTGCATTCATATTTGTAAAACCTTATTGACGCACAATTTTCATAAATTTTTAACCGTTATACACCTTTATTTGGACATTGTGTATAAAAAAATCCGGATAAATAGTAATAAAATCATTAAACATGTGTTGCTAACTAAACATAGTTTTTGTACTTTATATCAAATTTTTTTTAATAGCTTCATCAAGCCGAACTTATTTTGTGCATCTACTCCGAGATAAAAAAGATACTGAATAAATTCGCCTATGACGAAAACTATGCTTAGTTAGCAATGTCCACGAACGAGAAACCAAGATGCAAACAATATTTGCCTGTGCAACAGCTCCTATAAAATCAGGGGTAGCGATAATAAGGGTGTCGGGTTCAAATTCCCTGAATATATTAAAATCCTTAACGGGGCAGGGGGCAATCCCTGCCGGAACGGCATTACTTAGAAAAATAAAAAATCCCGGAACTGACGAAATAATAGACGAGGCAATTATATTATATTTTGCCGCCCCTAAAAGTTTTACAGGCGAAGATGTTGTTGAATTCCACATACACGGCAGCAGAGCCGTTATATCCGAAATGCTGGAAATATTATCAACATTTAAAGATACAAGGCTTGCAGAACCCGGAGAGTTTTCCAAGCGGGCATTCGATAACGGCAAAATGGATTTAACCGAAGCCGAGGGGCTTGCCGACCTGATAGACGCTGAAACAAAAGCACAGGCAAGGCAAGCCATGCGTCAAAAACAGGGGGTTTTAGGAAGCCTGTATGACGGCTGGAGGAGCGAACTTATTTCCATACTGGCAAATATAGAGGCTTACATAGATTTTCCCGACGAACCCATACCTGACGACACGGTTGCCAAGGTAGTTGAACAGGTGATGGGGCTAAAGTCATCAATCGCAAAACACCTTAACGACAACCGACGTGGGGAAAAATTACGCAGCGGTATAAATGCCGTTATAGCAGGCGCTCCCAATACGGGAAAATCATCTCTTATCAACTATTTATCCAAGCGTGACGTTGCTATTGTATCTGAAATAGCAGGTACTACCCGTGACAGCATCGAAGTTCACCTAGATCTTGGCGGCTATCCCTTAACAATTATTGATACGGCGGGGCTTCGTAAAAATGCCGATACAATAGAGGCTCAGGGAATTAAAATTGCGTTACAAAAAGCACAAGACGCTGACATCAACATATTGTTATTTGATGCAAATCAATTACCTGATATTGATAAAAACACACTAAGTCTTGTAAATGAAAATTCTATAATTGTAATTAACAAGATTGACCTAAAAGATAATATTACCATTCCTGATATTTTAGAAAAACATTCACCGATTCTAATCTCTACTAAAGAACAGATAGGGTTAGATAAGCTACTTTTAAGATTGGAGGAAAAAACTAAAGACCAACTCGACATATCATCGGATCCCGTTATAACCAGACAACGGCATCGCTCACTTTTAATAGAAACAAATATTTCTTTAGATAATTTCAGTCTTGATGATGAATTGGAGATTGCCTCTGAAAATCTAAGACAGGCGGCTGTATCGCTAGGAAAAATAACGGGTCACATTAATATTGAGGAAATCCTCGATAGTATTTTCAGTAATTTTTGTATCGGCAAGTAACAACAATATCTAGTCGGGAATTTTAAAAACCCTTAGCAAGCCTTCTCCCGAAGACTTTCTATAACTCAGTCCTCCTCGATCAATGTATGAATATGCAAAATACCCAGAGCCAAAGGCGATTTTAGGGTCATCGTAATTATCAAAATAACGTGAAAAAACTTTTTGCCCATCGCTGGTTCTTATTAAATATATAGCAGATATTTTTGAAGAGGTTCTATATTTGCCATCTATAGATACGGCTATATATTTACCACTTGGATCGGCGGCAACTAATCCAAGTCTATAATTCTTTTCTATATCGTGTTGCCCTTGTCCGAAAGGAAAATGCCACTTTACATAATCGCCAGAATTTCCTATGTAATCAACATTCCAAGATACAAAGGATGATGGGTATTGGGGATATTTTATAATGTTGTTGCCCGATTTCTTGGAAGAAGGCAGTTTCATTTTTCCTTCTTTTAATTTACACCCCTTCAAATCAAACTTTGAACTTACATCATTATCTATGTTCACTAATAATAAATTATCTTTTTCATAAGAAAAATCTTCAGGTTTGTTAAACCAATTTATGCTGACTCCCCTGTAAACACAGATTTCCTCCCAGTCTAGGCTTATATCTTCCAATTTGTGTGTTTGTATAGCCCCTAGAGCTTCTTGCATTTGCTTATATTCTTCCGACCCCGGTTTAGACATAACACGAAATAGCTCACTTAAATCATGTGAAAAAGACTGCCCTATACACAAAAAATAAAAAATTGTTGTTGTGAGTATTACTTTATACTTTTTTCTCATTCTTAACCTAGCGTATTTTATATTGCAAACGCAAAACCACATGGCTTGCCGTGGATGAAGTAATCCTAAATCCAACGAGATTTAGGCAAGCTATGCTTGTAATAGACTGATACCACGGGGCTTGCCCCGTGGAGGTTCACATAATAAGGTTAATAGTAACATGATTGTACAAACATATCAATTGCCAGCTTGTACATTTTTTGTTATAGTGCCGCAAATTGTTTCACGTGAATCAATTTCTAAAAACACGGTATAAAAATGAATAATTTTGATGTAATTGTTATAGGTGCGGGACATGCGGGCATTGAAGCGGCTACCGCATCAGCTAGGGTAGGGGCAGAAACCCTTTTAATAACACTTAAAGAAGATAATTTGGGCGAAATGTCATGTAATCCGGCAATCGGCGGTGTGGCAAAGGGAACAATAGTACGTGAAATAGATGCACTTGACGGAATAATGGGACGTGCTATAGACAAAGCAGGTATTCATTACAGAATGCTAAATGCCAGTAAGGGGCCGGCAGTTTGGGGACCTAGAGCTCAGGCTGATAGAAAGTTATATAAAAAAGCCGTTAGCGAAATATTAAAGGACTATGAAAATCTAACTATAAAATATTCATCTGTAGAAGATATCATAGTCGAAGATAATGTTGTAAAGGGTATAATTACAGAAGATAGTCAAATCATAAAATGTTCTAAAGTTATTCTAACAACAGGAACATTCTTACGTGGCCTTATTCATATCGGGGAAAAAACTATTGAAGCGGGCAGGGTAGATGAAAAGCCGTCGATAGGTTTATCGGATACTTTATGCAGATTGAATTTTAATATGGGACGTTTAAAGACGGGAACGCCACCACGTCTTGACGGCAAAACCATAAAATGGGATTTAGCGGAAAAACAATCCGGCGATGAAGTGCCGACCCCGTTTTCATATATGAATGACAAGGTGGAAGTTCCACAAATAAGTTGTTATATAACCAAAACCACTCCAGAAACTAAAAAAATCATTGAGGCAAATGTTCACCGTTCGCCGATGTATTCAGGAAAAATTGAAAGTACAGGTCCTAGATATTGTCCTTCTATAGAAGATAAAATAGTTCGCTTTTCCCATAAAGAAACTCACCAAATTTTTCTTGAGCCTGAGGGGCTTGATGATGATACCGTTTATCCGAACGGCATATCAACTTCATTACCGGAAGATGTACAGCTTGCTATATTAAAATCAATGCCGGCATTAGAAGATGCCGTCATGCTCCGTCCGGGATATGCGATTGAATATGATTATGTTGATCCACGTGAATTATATCCGACATTAGAGACAAAAAAAGTAAGCGGATTATATCTGGCAGGGCAGATAAACGGAACAACAGGATATGAAGAAGCCGGAGGGCAGGGGATAGTATCGGGTATAAACGCCGCTTTGCAAGCACTCGGTAATAATGAAAATTTCATATTAGACAGAGCGGATGCTTACATAGGCGTAATGATAGATGACCTGATTAACCTCGGAACTTCAGAGCCTTACAGAATGTTTACGTCAAGAGCGGAGTATCGATTATCAATTAGGGCGGATAATGCCGACCAGCGTTTAACCCCGATAGGAATAAAATTCGGAGCAGTTAAAGCTTGCCGACAAGAAGCATTTGAAAATAAAATAAATGAAATTAATACACAGCGTGAAAAATTGAATTCGCATAAGGTTAGCCCCACAAAGGCTAAACAATTCGGAATTAGCATTAATCAAGACGGTGTAAAACGTTCTGCCTTTGAACTTTTGCGTTATCCTGATATCAAATTTGAAGACGTAGCAAAAATCTGGCCCGACCTTAACGAAATGAACAAAGGTGTTCTACAGCAGCTTGAGATTGAAGCTTTATATTCATCATATCTTGCTAAACAGCAAGCGGATATTTTAGATTTCAAAAGGAACGAAAATATTAAAATACCTTCTGGCTTTAATTATGATTCGGAGATGATTAGCCTTCCTAACGAAGCCAGAATAAAATTCAAGCAAAACAAGCCCTTAACCATTGGCGCGGCAGGCAGAATACCCGGCATAACACCGGCTGCCGTAACGGCATTAATGGTTGCTATACGGCAAAATAAGGTTGCTTAATGTAAAAATAAGGGTTTATAATTTTGAAAGCCTTTTCACGTGAAACACTTTGACAAAGTGTTATTCTGCATTTAAGAAAAACAATCTGCAACCAATAAATTTTAGAAAATATGGAAGATAAAAACTATCTTGAACGGTGTTATAAGGAACTGCTTGAAATTACAGAAGTTTCACGTGAAACGTTCGAAAAATGTGTTGATTACATAAATTTGCTTCTAAAGTGGAACAAAAAGATAAATCTTGTCAGCAAAAAACATGAAAATTTTGAAGATATCTGGGAAAGGCATTTTATTGACTCGGCTCAGTTGTTAAAATACATTCCACGTGAAACAAAAATAATAACCGATTTTGGAAGCGGGGGAGGATTTCCCGGAATTGTAATCGCTATATTAGGAAATTACCAATTACATCTAATAGAAAGCGATATAAGAAAATGTGCTTTTTTAAATGAAGCCGCACGGCTTGTCAAAAAAGATATACAAGTCCACAACAAACGCATTGAAAATATTAATAGCTGGCAAAGCGACGTTTTGACAGCCAGAGCCTTGGCATCCGTCGATAAATTGTTAAATCTGACAAAAGATTTCCACGGGAAAAGTAAAATATGTCTTTTCTTAAAGGGGCAAAATGTAGTAGAAGAACTTAAAGAGGCACAGGCTAATTGGAGCTTTGATTATAATATGCACCATAGTCACTCAAGTTCCGACGGTCGTATTCTTGAAATAACGAACCTTAAGTAATAGGATATGTTATGCAAACCACTGAAAATACTACAAAAGTTATTGCTATTGCAAACCAGAAGGGTGGCGTAGGAAAGACTACAACTACGGTTAATCTGGCAACCGCTTTGGCAGCATCGGGAAAGAAAGTCTTATTGATAGACCTAGACCCTCAAGGAAATGCCAGCACCGGTTTCGGTGTCAAGAGGGGGGAGCGTAAGGGCGATATATACGATGTAATCTGTGACAAAATCGACATTAAAGATGCTATTGCTAAAACTGAAATTCCCGACTTAAGTTTATTATATTCGACCGTTAACCTATCGGCTGCCGAAATAGAACTGGTAAGCGTCGTAGGCAGGGAGTTTGTTTTAAAAGACAAGCTGGCTGAAATTAACGGAATGTTTGACTATGTTTTGATAGATTGTCCGCCGTCACTAGGTCTGCTGACCATAAATGCACTGGTTTCCTCCGGCTCTGTTTTGATACCTTTGCAATGTGAGTTCTATGCTTTGGAGGGGTTAAGCCACTTATTAAAAACTATCGACAAAGTAAAAAAACACCTGAACAAAGAACTAAAAATACACGGGATATTATTAACTATGCAGGATAAGCGTAACAACCTTTCTCAGCAGGTTGAAACCGATGTAAGGGGCTATTTGGGCGACAGTGTTTTTAAAACGGTCATACCTAGAAATATTAGGGTATCTGAGGCTCCGTCACATGGAAAGCCGGCAATTTTATATGATTA
Organism: Pseudomonadota bacterium; assembly: GCA_027620075.1. Classification (NCBI taxonomy): domain Bacteria; kingdom Pseudomonadati; phylum Pseudomonadota; species Pseudomonadota bacterium. The sequence goes on from JAQCEY010000002.1 coordinate 124,186, forward strand.
TAAATGCTCAGGCTCTATGGCATATATACATTTGGCAAAAGAAATGCTCCAACGAGAAAAGTTAGCAAAAGCAGTTCCGGCATAATTTAGTTTCACGTGAAACTTGGTGTAGGTGATATTAAAAAAATAGGATAAAAAAAAGATGAAAAAATCTAAAAGTGCATTAGGAATGGGACTATCGGCATTATTTTCTGAGGAAGATACTGCCGTTATAGACAGCGAATCAACAGGTCAAAGGGCGGTAGTGCAAACATCTGAAGACCTGTCGGAGGAGGATAATCCTAATGACAGAATGAGAGCCAGACTGCTTGACGTTAATATGCTGGTTCCGGGAAAGTTCCAGCCACGCGGATATTTCGATGAAGAAAAGCTAAACGAGTTAGTAAGATCGATAAAAGAAAACGGTGTTATACAGCCGATTTTAGTTCGTACAGAGGATACCGAAGGGCGTTACCAGATTATAGCAGGTGAGCGTAGATGGAGGGCTTGTAAGCAGGCGGGCTTGGAAAGAATACCGGCGGTTATCAAGGAGTTATCGGACAGAGAAGCTCTGGAGGTGGCATTAGTAGAAAACATTCAAAGACAAAGTCTAACGGCTATTGAAGAAGCGGAAGGTTATAAAAAGCTACTGGAAGAATTCGGATATACTCAGGAAAAACTAGCTTCAAATTTAGGCAAAAGCCGTAGCCACATATCTAACATGCTGCGACTATTAAATCTTCCCGATGAAATAAAAGATTTCATAAATACAGGTGCTTTGTCTATGGGGCATGCAAGGGCTTTAGTAAACGCACAGAACCCTATAGAGTTGGCGTACAAGATTATAGAAGAGGGTTTGAGCGTTAGGGAAACCGAAAAATATGCCGCCGGAAGTGGAAAAAGGGGAGGCAGAGCAAATGCTGCTCCCGTTAAACCGAAATTAGAGCCTTCCGTACAAAATACCCCTTCTTCTAACGCTCCTGTCGGAGAAAAAGACCCCGATCTGATAATTATTGAAAACTCCCTTTCCAATAGTATGGGTATGAAAGTTACCATTGACGATACGGAGGAGGGTGGAAAAGTAACATTGTATTTCAATAATCTATCCGAATTGGACAAAATCTTACAAAAGTTAGGGTAATGAAATATAGCTTAATTGCTCCCCCCTCTGCTTTACGCAAGACACTAAAAGTTGAAAAAAGTTGCAAACTATTAATTTTTACATTATATAGTGCCTACGATATTATTAGGGGAGAGTAGGAATTGTATAATATAATACCGGTAATATTAGCAGGCGGCGAGGGCAATCGTCTAAAACCACTTAGCACAAAAAAGAAACCCAAACAATTTTTAAAACTTTCGTCCGGCAAGAATAAGTTAAGCTTATTACAGGAAACGGCTAAACGGGCTTTACAGATAACCGATGCGAAAGATATTATAGTAATTTCATCCGAAGCACACAAAAAGATAGCGATAAAACAGTTGGGCAAGATTCATAAGGACTTATGTAACAACGTTATACTTGAGCCTTGCGGGAAAAATACAGCTATGGCAACGTCAATAGCCGCCATTTATGCGGCTAACAACCATAGCGATCCGGTATTGCTGATTATGCCTTCAGACCACTTGATAAGCGATTCGACCGAATTGATATATAGCATAAAAAGTTCAATAGCCGCCGCTAAAAGAGGGCATATAGTCCTGTTCGGTATAAACCCTACAAGAGAGGATGGGAACTACGGACATATCGTACAAGGTGACGAGTCCCTGTTCAGGGAGCTTTTTGAGGTAAACGGCTTTATTGAAAAGCCTGATAGAGAAAAACTTTCAACCCTTAAAAAACATGATAAAAAATGGTGGAATAGCGGAATGTTCCTTATGTCGACAAGAACATTTTTCTCTGAAATGAAGAAGAAAAACCTCGATGTACTGACAAAAGCCAGTAATGCTTATGCAAGCCTAAAGGAATCCGATTACGGCTATACGATTAACGAAAGCCTTTATTCGGATGTAAGGTCGATTTCAATTGATAAAGCCATCATTGAAGATAGTAAAAAGCTACTGGTAAAACCTGTTGATATTGATTGGCACGACCTAGGCTCATGGCAGTCAATCTGGGAACTTAGTCAAAAAGACGGGAAGGGGACGCCACTTGAGAATTTCCTTGATAAAATAGCAGCGGCTTCTTAATGAGGTAACTCTTGTCATATATACGTAAATCAAATTCAAATTTACTATAAATTCAGAACAACAAGTTCACTTATCATCTTTTTTCGGAGCGAACATGCCTAAAGTGCTTTCAAATATTTTCATATTCTGCTCAGTCATGTTCTCAAACATCTTGATAGGAGTGAATCTTGTCCAGTCCGCACTAGAGAAATTGACCATTTTTTCCTGATTTTGTATGAACTGCTCCATCATGGCGGTAAGATAACTTGGCACTACACCTTCTAATTTTGTATTACCGTACATTCCTATTAGCTGCCTTAAGAAATTTATAGGGAGCAGGTTATACCCTTTTGCTTCCTGCTCAAAAATTATCTGGGTAAGTACGGAACGTGTAATATCCTCTTCGGTTTTAGCGTCCTTAACAACAAACTCCTCACCTCGCTTTATCATATCAAACAAGTCTTCCAAGACAATATAACAGCTAGTCTGGGTGTTATACAAACGACGGTTAGCATATTTTTTAATAGTTACGATGTCATTATTAGCTTGTTTTGTCATGGATAAACTCATATTTTATAGTTGAGTGGGTTAACAACAATTAATTTGGAATTAAGTGTCTGATAATAAAGATACCAGTAAGATTATACATGAATTTTTAGAGCTTTGGCAAAAACAATTTTCATTTATTGCCAAAGACCCTAAAACCATAGCCGCAATGCTGGCAACATTCGCCAGTGAACAGGGAAAATATTTTGATTCATTGAAGGAAAACAAAAATGCTGAGTCAGGCTCCGATACAAACTACATAACGATGCTGATGATGAGCTACACCGGCTCCGCAAACGCATTGCAGATCTTGAAACGAGGGTCGCTGAGCTTGAATCCTCAACTGGAAGAGGAAGCAAAAAAGCTTCAGGAGAAACTAAGAGAAAAAGACCTAAAAGAGCTGTCGCTTGAACTTACCAAGCAATTAAACAACAGGTTCGGTGAACTTGTTTCAGTTATAAAAACCCTAAACAGATATGATTATAAACGCACCTTAACAGAAGGAGAAACCGTCTGGCAGGAAGGTTCAACAAGACTTTTGTCGTTTGAATGCGAATCTGAAAAAACCGTTATTTTCATTCCGTCTTTAATTAATAAATCATATATTCTTGACCTGTCGGAAAAACGCAGTTTCATACGCTATCTTCAAAAGAACGGTATAAATTCATATCTGGTAGACTGGGGAGAGCCTGAACAGGGCGAGTTGGGCTTTGACCTTGATGATTATATAGTCGGTCGCCTCGATAAAATAATTGACCATGTGGGCAAGATTAGCAAAAACCCTATAATACCGGCAGGCTATTGTATGGGTGGCTTGCTTGCTATAGCATCGGCATTACGGAACAAAGAAAAGATAAGTGCGTTAGGGCTATTTGCCACCCCGTGGGAATTCCATAGCAACGATTTTCAACGCTTTAATCTTGATGAAAAGGGGGTTGATTCTCTTGAGCAAATCATTAACTCTTCAGGCAAAATACCGGCAGGTATCATACAATCAATGTTCTATTATCTGCACCCCGAATCGGTGCAGCATAAATTTGAAAATTTCTTTTCCTTTATCAATGACGAATCGTCTGACATAGAAGAATTTATGGCGATTGAACACTGGGTAAATGACGGTATATCCATGCCGTCCAAGGTCGCAAAAACCTGTTTCATAGACTGGGTTCATAATAATAATGTCAGCAACCTTAAATGGACGGTCGGAGGAAATACGGTAGACCCCACCAAATTAGACCTGCCGGTGTTCGTTTTAAACTCCGATAAGGATCATATAGTACCCACGGGTTGCTTTGAACCTCTTTTGCCCCTTTTGAGCAATAAAACATATTTAAAACAGAATTTAGGACATATATCGATAATTGCAGGTTCAAAAGCAGAAAACATTGTCTGGAAGCCTTTTAAAGACTGGGTCGAAAATATATAGCAATATGACAGGGGTGTAGTAAATTTGAATTTAATTTGGTTATATTTGTCATTTTAAATATATTAACCGATACTTTCATAAAGAAAATCCGTTTATAAATCCACTTGAAAATTCAAAGTGTTTGTGTAGAGTGTTAAACATATTTTCAATGAAATTATTATTATCGTAAAAATATGAACGTTAAGACCGATATATTGTCCAAGATAAATTTAGATATTTCTGACTTGAAAAAAGAAAATCTTTTCCGACAGTTGCATGAAACGTCAAGGACGGGCGGTATTCATATAATCCGTGACGGCAGGAAGTTACTTTCTTTTAGTTGCAATGATTATTTGGGATTGTCGCAGAATCCCAAGGTAAAGACAGCCGCTATAGTTGCTATAGAAAAATACGGTACGGGTTCGGGGGCATCGCGTTTTGTAACGGGTAATTGCCCGTTATATAAGGAGCTTGAACAAAAGCTGGCACAGATTAAGAAAACTGAAGCAGCTACGGTTTTCGGCAGCGGATATCTGGTAAATCTGGGTGCTATACCGGCATTTATGGGTGTGGGAGATTTGATAGTCGCCGATAAGCTTGTTCATGCCTGTTTGCTTGACGGAGCAAAATTGTCAGGTGCGAAACTTATGCGTTTTAGCCATAATTCCGTGGAAAAATGTGAGGAGTTGCTGCGAAAACACCGTGATATCTACAAGAACTGTATAATACTTACCGACCACGTATTCAGCATGGACGGAGATGTTGCTCCGGTTAGCCGGCTATATGATCTGGCAGAAAAATATAATGCGTGGCTTATGACCGATGATGCCCACGGATTCGGTATTTTACCCAATGCCAAGGCTCATATTCAGATGGGTACTTTGTCGAAGGCTGCGGGCTGTTATGGCGGCTATATTTGTGCTTCTGCCGAGATAGTCGAGTATTTACAGAACAAGTCACGTTCGCTTATCTACTCAACGGCATTGCCGCCTTCGGTGCTGGCATCTGCTATTGAAGCGGTGGGTCTTATAGAGCAGCAAAAGGATAAAGCCTGTAAAGCTCTTACTAACGCACGTTATTTTACGGAGCTTTTGGGTTTACCTGAGGCACAAAGTGCAATAGTGCCGATTATATTCGGTGATGAGCAGAAAACTATTACCGCATCAAAGATATTGGAAGATGAGGGATATCTGGTATCTGCCATAAGACCGCCTACCGTACCTAAGAATACGGCAAGATTACGCTTTACATTCTCTTCGTTACATACTAAACAGAATATTGACGATATTGTATCGGTTATAAGGCAAAAATTGTTTTAAAGAGGAATGTTATATTATAGTGTCGTAACTTTTCAAAAAGCGTTGTCATCCCCGACTTGTTCGGGGATCTTGAATAAGTTAAAATGAGATCCCCCTATAATTTTCTACGAAAATTCGGGGGATGACGGCATTTTTGAAAAGGTAATTTTACTATAGGAACCTCTGCAAAAGGAGTAAGGAGTTATAAAATTTAGTCCCTTCTCCCCAAGGGAGAGGGAGTAGTTTGTACACTTTTGCAGAGGCTGCTATAATTGTTTTTTGAATTTTTTGTCAACCTGAATATTGTTTCAGGTTCTCTCATAAAAAATAACAGATGCTGAAATAAATTCAGCATGACAATAATAAAGTGCAAGATAATGAAAAATATAATTACGTTTAGCGGTTGGGGGCAGGATTATGACGCTTTGGAAAATATTGCCCCCGGAGCTAATCATATAAATTATAAGGACTTTGATAATATCGAAGCCCTTTTCGAGTCGTTGAGGGACACGCCCTGTGATATGCTGATAGGCTGGAGCTTGGGAGGTCAGTTGGCATTAAGGGCGATAGATGCGGATATATTAAAACCCAAAAGGCTGGTGCTGATATCCACTCCGTTCCAGTTTATATCGGGACAGGGTTTATATTGCGGTATAAATATGGATAGCTTTATTGAGTTTGAGAATGATTTTACGCATGACCCTGAAAAAACTTTAAAACAATTTGCCGCCCTGATAGCCAAGGGTGACAAAGATGCCCGTAATATCGCTAGGATATTGAGAAATGCAAATAATGAGGACGCTATAAAATGGTTATATTGGCTTGACCAGTTACGCAGTTTTTCATGCAAAAAGACGGACTATGATAAGGTTCCCCCGACATTGGCTATTACAGGCAGCAATGATATGGTAATACAACCCTCGCAGATAGACCTGTTCCGTCCTCTTATAAGGTCGGGATATAAAGCTGCCATACTTGAAAAATGCGGTCATGCCCCTCACCTGCATGATGAGCAGAAGGTAAGGGAATTAATAGCCGGAGTAGCATGATATCGGTTTTTAAAAAGAATATATCTCGTGACTTTGATAAAGCCGCCGGAAATTATGACGAGCATGCAACGGTTCAGCGAAAGGCTGCCGATAATTTATTCTCAATGATAAAGGACGATATAACAAACAATAAGTTTGTGTTAGACGCGGGTTGCGGTACGGGTTATCTGCATGAATTATTGAGAAAGAATAAGATACATTGTCCTTTATTCCAGACAGATATTTCATATAATATGTGTAAGGTTGCCGACGGTTATGCATCACCGCCTGAATATGGAGGAACATATACCTGCCGCTCCGACGTTGAAAATCTGCCTTTTGCCTCCTCCTCGATTGATTTGGTTTTTTCATCGCTTACATTGCAATGGACGGATGCGGAAAAAGTTTTGCAGCAAATATATAATGTGCTGAAGCCGAAGGGAAAAATAGCAATTGCCACAATAGGTTGCGGTACACTTTCAGAGCTGCATGAATCATCATTATCTTTGGGCAAAGAATTATATATCAATGATAATTTTGTGAACGAGGAATATTTGAACGGCTTGTGCGTAAACACCGGTTTCAGGAATATAGAGGTTCAAAGCGGTACTATAAGGATAGAGCATGATAATTTAAAGAAGCTGCTTATTTCTATAAAAGGCGTGGGTGCAAGCTATAAGGCAAAGCGTGAGGCGAGATATTTAGGTAAGGATTACTTTGTGCGGTTGGAAGAAAAATATAAGGAAAACTTTTGCAGTAACAATAAACTTATAGCCGGTTGGAATATTATTTATGTTACGGCGGAAAAAAGTTAGGAAGCTTTTTGTAGTCATTCCAAATTACGTTTTTATTCGTTCTTTTTGTCCCCCGTCGAAGGGAGAGGGTGTTTTGCAGAGATTACTATAAATATTTACTTCCGTTGCTATTTATATTATAATAACAATATGGGTATAATACGTAAAATTTTGTTTTTAATTGTTTTTGTAAGCCTGTCCTTTTCGGGTGCGGCTAATGCTGCCGTTGATTGCTGTGTTAAAGATGGCAACCCGGAACATGTGCCTATGATGATGGAAGAGCCGTGTCATGATATGGAAGAAGATGTTAAAAATAACGATAATAGCTGTGAAAATTGCGGTTGTCAGCATTGTATAGGCAGTCTTTTCACGTTAGTGCAGCTAAAAAATGCAATACAAAAAATCTCAATATCAAATTCGTATTTTGATGATAATTTTATATCAATATCAATAAACAAAATACTCCAACCGCCCAAACATATCTCCTAACGTTTTTTACAAGGCATTATTGTGCCTTATGCTAATCTATAACAGGAGATATTTGAATGAAAGTTTCTATTTCATTTATGCGGAATTTATTTCAGCATCTATTATATATCGCAATAATGTTTGTTGCCTCTATTGCGATATCGGCGAGTTCGTTTGCACGCCCCGTTTCATATCCTGAGGGGTGGACTATTATGCAAATGAATAACACGAACAGTAACAATCTGCATGTCCATTATTCACCGACAGCTAAGTATTCCATCGGCTATAAAGGAGAGTATCACAGAGCGGAAGAATGGCAGTTTCACGGTATGCAGCTAAATTATCTGGCAAAGAGAGTAAATAAAAAAAGCTCTCAAGCCAATATTTATCTGAAATCGGCAATAGGTGCTGCCTATAGTGATTTTGGGGCTTTTGACAATAAGACCGAAGCTGCCGCATCAATAGGCATCGCCACAGATTGGGAAACAAGGAGGTATTTCACTTCATATGAAAACCGCCTTACCTATGCCGGTGATATCGAGAAATCCTTTGAACAAAAGGCGAGGGTGGGGATAGCCCCGTATCTTGGTAGTTATGGCGACCTGCATACATGGCTGATGCTGGAAGTAGATCACAGTCCCAAACGTGCCGATGAGGTTATTTATACACCGATGGTGCGGCTGTTTAAGGACGTGTATTTGTTTGAATTCGGTGTCAGCAGTAACAAAGATTTTTTAATTAATACGGTAATAAGATTTTAAGGAGAAATAACATGAAGAAAATATTTTTATCAATTTCAATTGCAGTTTTGTTTTTAACAACTAACGCTTTTGCCAACCACCCCGGACATACGCATGATAATGAGCCGGAGGAAGCCACAGAGTCGAAAACGGGTAGCATTGAGGGTGCAGCATGTGAAGATATAGTAACCGTGTCTGTAAACGGTCTTGTATGCGATTTTTGTGCAAGGGCTTTAGAAAAGACCTTCGGTAAACAAGATGAGGTTTCCCGAATCAATGTAGACCTTGAAAAAGGGAAGGTGGCTATAGCCATGAAAGAAGGTATGACCATTTCTGACGAGATGCTTACCAAGCTTATTACGGATTCGGGATATAACGTAACCGCAATTGATAAGGGTTGCTAACATGGATAATGAAGCTGAAAATTACGGCAAGAAACAGACTCTCTTGCCGTTTATTAGCCTTTTTACGTCATTAGGTACGCTTGTTTGCTGTGCGTTGCCTGCCTTGCTGGTGACGATAGGGGCGGGGGCGGCTCTTGCTGGACTGGTAAGTTCCGCTCCTTGGCTTGTTGCCTTGTCTAAATATAAAATATGGACATTTAGCATTGCGGGGGGGCTTATTATCGTATCGGGGATAGTACGCTATAAAAACCGCAATGCACCTTGCCCCATAGACCCCAAACAGGCAAAAGCATGTATGAAGCTGCGTAGGATAAGCTCGGTTATGTACCGGCTTTCGGTAGCCGTTTATATGATAGGGTTCTTTTTTGCGTTTGTGGCAAGTAAGGTTTTTTATTAGGATTAAAAGCCCTCTCCCACAGGGAGAGGGAGTCTAACAAAATGAAAATCGATGTTTTTTTTCGATTTAGTTCATCAGGACTTCCGGACGTTCCTGTAACTTTTTCGTTTCGGCTATGACATCGGGGCGTATTCTGGAACTTGGCAGTATTACATTTGCCGTTGTACCCACTCCTACCTTGCTATCAAGCCTGAAAGTACCGCCATGCATCTGGGTAAGCATCTGACACAGAGGAAGCCCGAGACCGGTTCCCTGATCCACGTCATCACCGTGAACCTGCTCAAATACTGCCATTGCTTTGGGTATGTCCTTAGAGTCAATACCGCGTCCGGTATCGCTTACCGATATAACAATGTTATTTTCATTATCATAATGGCTGGAAACTACTATGTTTCCGCCTTCAGGTGTGAATTTAACGGCATTTGATAAAAGATTTAAAATTATCTGTTTTATCTTTCTTCTGTCAGCGTAGATATAACTCTCGTTTTGCCCTACTTCGTTTATGACGTTAACGCCGTTAGTGCGTGCCTTTTGTTCAATTATACGTATTGATGAGTTAATGGTTTTACCTATATCTACTATCTCTTCACGTAAGGTTAGTTTGCCCGCATCGCCTTTTGAAAAATCCAGAACATCGTTAATAAGCTCAAGAAGGTGGTTGCCGCATGAATTAATATCGCTTATACGTTCGGTTTGCGGAGGTGTAAGCTTCCCGAAATAATCCTTTGCAAGCATTTCGGAAAAGCCGATAATGGCATTTAGCGGAGTGCGAAGCTCATGGCTCATTTTAGCAAGAAAGTCGGATTTTGCCTGACTGGCAAGCAATGCTTTATTTTCAGCATTGCGAGATTTTTTGACCTGTTTATCAAAGAAATATGAAAAGGTAATTATAAGACCTATAAATAATACGAAAATAGTTCCGAACAGAGAATATTCGTTCCTGACCCTATTTAAATGTTCGAAAATTCCCGTCTCGTCAATACTCAAAAACACGGAGACCGGCATATCTTTTAAGCTCTGTGCAGAATAAAGCTTGAATTTATTACCGGCATTTTTTTCAAATATACGGGCAGATATTGACGGCTCTTTTGTAACCTCGTTGATAACGGGTGTAAAAAAAACGTTTTGTTTATCACTTGCCAACAATACGTTTTCCGCATTGCTGTTGTGGGTAACGGCAAGCTGTACCTGCTTTTCGTTTAATGCCGATCTTAGTATGTTTATAAGAAGGTTGCCGTCTATTACCGCAAGCACCATGCCGTCATACTGACCTTTTAGATTCTCCAGACGGCGGCTGGCGATTATCCGGTTGTCTTTTTCACTGGAAAGGGGGGTGATATACAGGCTGTTATCGGTAATTTCTCTATGATGTACGGCATGCTTCTTGATGGTTTCCTGAACGTTCATGTAGAGTGTTTCGACATCGCTGTCTTTTCTTACCACTATATCGATAAATCCGTTCTCGTCACTAATCATCATAGCACTGATATGAGGGACTTCATTAACCCATAAGCCCATATTATGCTCCATATCGGATTTTAACGATTTGCCGAACAGCATATTGAAATACTGGCGTTCAACCGCCCTGCGTAAAGTCTGGTCAACCGATATAAAACCTATCTCGACATTTGACGACAATATCTCGGTAAGCCTCGAAAGATCGAGTTTTGCTTGTGCTATAGTCTCATTATGCTCACGTTTATTTTGAAATATAGCAAAAGAAAAAAATAGTAACAACGCTATAGCACTGATTATTACTATTGTTCTTAGGTTAGATATTTTTAAAAGCTGCTGTTTCATTGTTTTTAATTATAAAAAATGTATATTTCGATTAAGTTGTCTAATTAAAACGTGTATTACAAAGGGTAACTTATTAGATAAAAGTTAACGAAAGGTTAACGGATAAAAAAATATTTTTATGAGTATAAAATGGTAGCACATATTAACACCGTCGCATTTCAGGGAATCACGCCTAAAACCATAGATGTTCAGGTTCATATAGCTTCAGGGATACCTGCATTTAGCATAGTGGGATTGCCTGATAAGGCGGTGGGAGAATCCAAGGAGCGTATCCGTTCTGCGATGAATTCGTTAGGACTTTCCCTGCCGCCTTCAAGAATGACGGTAAATCTTGCACCGGCAGATGTAATCAAGGAGGGAAGCCACTATGACCTTGCGATAGCGTTGGGGCTGATGATTGAAATGAACGTCCTTAAAAATGAAGAACTTGCCGACTATGTCGTTTTAGGAGAGCTATCACTGGACGGCTCGGTCACTACCGTTGCGGGAACTTTGCCTGCGGCTATCCACGCCGCATCAATAGGGAAGGGGATAATATGCCCGGTAAAAAACGGCCCGGAAGCATGTTGGGCAGGAGAAATAGAGATTCTGGCAGCAAGTAACCTGCTTGAACTTATTAACCATTTTAAAGGGACACAGGTAATTACTCCACCTACGATAAAATTCGATGAGGCGGCTAACACCAACTACCCCGATTTGAGGGATATTAAAGGGCAGGAAAGTGCTAAACGTGCTTTAGAAGTGGCGGCTTCCGGCAATCATAATATGCTGATGACGGGACCTCCCGGATCGGGCAAGTCAATGCTGGCATCAAGATTGCCCGGAATAATCCCTGAGCTTTCAAGCAACGAAATGCTTGATGTAAGCATGATAGAAAGTATCTCGAATAACCTTGAGGACGGCAAAATAAAGCGTGTAAGACCTTTTCGTGACCCGCATCATTCATGCTCGATGGCAGCTATGATAGGAGGAGGGAAACGGGCTATGCCGGGAGAAATAACGCTGGCTCATAACGGTGTTTTGTTCTTAGATGAGCTACCTGAATTTCCAAGGCAGGTGCTGGATTCACTAAGGCAGCCGCTTGAGACGGGGCAGGTGACGGTATCAAGGGTAAACGCCCATGTTACATATCCGGCTAATTTTCAGCTTGTTGCCGCTATGAATCCTTGCAGATGCGGATATCTGGGTGATGCCGACAGGGCTTGTAATAAAGCCCCTAAATGTGCCGTTGATTATCAGTCAAAAATATCCGGTCCCTTGTTTGACAGGATAGATATTCATATCGAAGTTCCGCCGGTTACCCCTATGGATTTAAGCAAAGAGCCTGCAAAGGAAGGTAGTACCGAGGTTTTACAAAGGGTAAAAACGGCAAGAGAAATTCAGGCAAAGCGTTATGAGGGGCTTAACATTACTACTAACTCGCAGGCAGACGGTGAGATATTGTTACAAGTTGCTTCACCTGATAATGAGGGCAAAAAAATACTTGATACGGCATATGAGAAAATGGGGCTTTCTATGCGTGGATATAACAGGGTGTTAAGGGTTGCACGCACCATTGCCGATATGCAGGATAACGAAAAGGTGAAAAAAGAACATATTTGGGAAGCTTTGAGCTACCGAAAGGTGAATTTAAGGTAGTTCAAAGCAACTGCGGATTTTAATTTATAAAAAGCCTTTATATTGTAACAAAAAATCTATATAATATAGATACAATTTAAACCCTACTAGAAGTTTCTAAATAATTATAATATATACGGTGCATAGTAAGTTAATAGGCGGTATCAAGAATGAGAAGAATTATAAATAGTCACAAGGATATTTCTTTTATAGCACGCAGTCCTGAAAATGAGAACGGCACTTCCGTTGAGCGTGAAAACGCTATAAGTGAAAGTGACAAAAATTCGGTATTTGACCTATCAAATAAAAAGCGAAAAGAGATTAGGGATACGGGTGAGCCTATCAGAAACGCTCAAAGAGGCGGATATAATATAGAAATTGATGAAGTCGGCAGGTTCTTCGGTGATAACAGAGAAAAAGCTCAATCAGACCTTAAAACCTTGGAAGAAGAAACAAAAGATAAATCGCCGGAAGAAAAAAATGATGCCGTCCTTAAATTTATCAGGGAAAAAGGAGAGTTCCTAAAACAAGAGATAAATGATGAAAAACAAGAATATCTAAAAGAAAATGAGTCCGAGCTACCTATGTTCGGAGGGGCAGGAGAGGCAAACCCTCAGGACGAACAATCCCTTGGTGAGACGGAAGCAATATTGGCAAGGATACGTCAGGTAAACAGGCAGGCTAAGTTAGACCATGAACGCAAACGTGATGTTGCTGCCCTTGAAAATTCTATTTTAATAGGTGCTGCTGCCGGAACTGTTACCGCTACGGTAAAAGCCCCGTTTGAAATGCTGATAGGGGGACTTGAAGAAATACAGAGGGAAGAGGGGATAGACCTGCGTGTATTGACGGGTATCTTATCGGGAGTTGCCGCTGTTGCCGCCGCTCCGTCAAACATTATAAACTTCTTCGCTCTTAGAAATGAAAGAAAGATTGCCGAAAGAATAAATGACCCTGACTATCTGGCACTGCTTGCAAGAGATGAAAAGGCATTCTTTAAAGGAAGCACTCCTAGCGTTTTCACAAGAAAATCAGATATAGACCTAAGCGAGAAAAATACATTATACGTCGACCCTGACAGAGACGGTGAACCCGGAGCGGGTGCTACTATCGGTGAAACCGGTAACTTCATCGGTGGCGGCAGAGGGCGTACTAGTGACGATCACGGCGGATTCTTCAATTTTATTGATAATCACGCACAGGAAGTAATGAGGAATAATAGCTTGAACAGCATCAAGGTCAGCGATAGGGAGGTTAATACACCAACCCCTAATCAGGCTGATAAAGATAATCCTCAGGGTTTGGGTTATTAAAAAATAGGCATTGCTAACCGAAATAGTTTTGCGTCATTACCATATAATTTTCTACGAAAATTCGGGGGATTGATAACCTATGGTTATGGTGCGGAAGTTCATTTTAAATCACTATAAAAACCTCTGCAAAACCACATCTCCCTCTTCCTAACCGCTAGGAAGGGAGCTACATATGCAGGTGTAACAAACACTTGCGAGTTTTTACCCCTCACAAAAACACTTTCGTGTTTTTAACTCTCCGGCAAGGGGAGAGTAGTTTTTGGCTTTTGCAGAGCCTTCTATACTCTTATTTATATTTTACAACCTCACCGTCTTTTAAGGTTACTATCCTATCCATTTGCTTTGCCAGTTCAAGATTATGCGTAACTATCAGCATGGCAAGCCCGACGGATTTAGCCGATTGTATCAGTATGTCAAAAACATCTTTTGATGTTGCAGGATCAAGGTTTCCTGTCGGCTCGTCCGCAAGCAGGATAGACGGCTTATTGACTATCGCACGTGCAATGGCAACCCTTTGCTGCTCACCGCCTGAAAGCTCGGACGGTTTATGATCTATGCGGTGCGATAAACCTAGCCTTTTTAAGATATCTTTTGCTTCGTCCGTAGCCTTATTCATAGAACTTTTTAATATAAGCTGCGGTATTATTACATTCTCCAGTGCCGAGAATTCAGGCAATAAATGGTGGAACTGGTAGATAAACCCTATATCCTTGCTTCTGATAGAAGTTCTTTGCATATCGGAAGCTTTGGTGCAATCTTCGTCATTTATTATTATTTTACCGCTTGTAGGGCTGTCCAGCAGTCCGGCAATCTGTAACAGCGTGCTTTTGCCCGACCCGCTCGGACCTATCAGGGCAACAGCTTCACCCTGCTTTATATCAAGACAGGCGTTTTGCAGAACTTTTATCTTGTTCTTGCCCTGCCTGAACGTTTTACTGACTTTATCAAGCGATATAACTACCTTACTCATATCTCAAAGCCTCCGCAGGGTCTTGTCTTGCCGCCTTATATGCAGGGTATATAGTGGCAAGGAATGAGAACAAAAGACCCATTCCCACAGACCACGCAACATCAGTAGCCTGAATATCAGAGGGAAGCTCCGACAAAAAGTAAATCACAGGATCAAAAAGCTTATTACCCGTTATTGACTCAAGCTTGCTCCTTATGGATTCTATGTTAGAGGCAAAGCTTATGCCTAATATAAAGCCCAGTAAAGTACCCACAACCCCTATCGAAGCACCGCAAAGGAAGAATATCCGTAATATCATTCCCCTTGTTGCCCCAATGGTGCGTAAAATAGCAATGTCATTGCTTTTGTCATTTACCAGCATTATCAGGCTTGAAATTATATTAAATGCCGCAATGAACACTATCAGGGTGAGTATCAGGAACATAACCGTTCTCTCTACTTTGAGGGCATTAAATAAAGTGGCGTTCGATGTTTTCCAGTCGCTTACTATAAAAAGCCCCTCCAGTACGGACTCTATCTTCCTTACTATAAGCTCGGAATGTTGCGGGTTATCGGTCATTATCTCAATTGAATTAACCGAATCGGGGAACGAGAAGAATAATTGGGCAGATTCCAGCGGCATCAGGATAATGTTATTATCATACTCATACATGCCGGCTTCAAATATAGCCGCCACATAATAGCTTTTCAGCTTTGGCATAGTACCTAGTGCCGTAGCACGCCCCTTCGGCGATATCAGTGTAACCTTTTCACCTACAAACACCCCAAGACGGTTAGCAAGCTTTGAACCCAGTATAATCCTGTTTTCAAGGGCGAAATCCTCAATATCACCGTCTTTGATATTGTCGGCTATCAGCGGCTTTTCTTTAACATCTAAAAGGCGTATGCCCTTTACGACCGCACCGGTAGTAGTGTATTTGGTAGTTACCATAGCCTGTCCGTCAATTATCGGAGATAATGACTTTACCCCCTCAATCTGAGTAAGACCGCCTGTCAGCTCATCAAAACCGCGTATCTCCCGTTCATAGCTAGATATGTATATATGACCGCTTACACCGAGTATCTTATTGGTTATCTCCGCCCGAAAACCGTTCATGACTGCCATTACAACTATCAGCGTAGCAACACCAAGGGCAATTCCGATAAACGAAAAGCCTGCAATTACGGATATAAAGCCCTCACGCCTGCGGGAACGCAGGTATCTAAAGGCTATCATTCGTTCAATTTTTGAAAACATACTAATTTTTTATTTAGATAAGTTTTTCTAATGCAGCTTCAACTGATATTTCCTGTTTTTCGCCTGTCTTGCGACTTTTAAACTCAACCATACCTGCAGCTACTCCTCTTGGTCCTACGGCAACCTGCCACGGCAGACCTATCAAATCCATTGAGGCGAATTTTTTCCCGGCACTTTCTTTGGTATCGTCGTATAGTACCTCAACGCCTGCATTTTGCAACTTGTTATATATATCCTCACAAGCTTTATCGCAAGCTTCATCACCTGTGCGGATATTTACCAGCCCCACCTTAAACGGTGCGACGGATTCAGACCAGATTATCCCTGCATCATCATGACTTGATTCTATTATAGCACCTACAAGCCTTGAAACTCCGATTCCGTAAGACCCCATGTCGGGATATACGGACTTGCCGTCCTTATCCAAAATAGTAACGTTCATAGCTTTGGTGTATTTAGTACCGAAGTTAAATATATGCCCCACTTCTACGCCACGTCTTGTACGCAAATCTTCTTTTGCAACCGGACATTTTGCCTCATCGTGCATTTCATCGGCGGCAGCGTAAAGCTTTCTCATCTCATCAGGGTTCAATTCGTCCTGTGCTATAAGGTCATCAAACTTTTTGTCGTAATATATCTGGCTTTCGCCTGTTTCTGCCAAGATCTGGAATTCATGGCTCAAATCACCGCCTATAGCACCGTTATCAGCCTTGACCGGAATAGCCGTCAAACCCATACGCTTGAAGGTCTTTAAATATGCTTCATACATGATATCGTAAGACTTTTTAGCTCCCTCTTTATCAAGGTCGAAGCTGTATGCGTCCTTCATCAAAAATTCCCTGCCGCGCATAACACCGAAACGCGGGCGTATCTCGTCCCTGAACTTCCACTGTATGTTATAAAGGTTAAGCGGAAGGCTTTTATAGCTCTTAGTGTTTTTGCGGAATATGTCGGTAACCACCTCTTCGGCGGTAGGTCCGAAAAGCATATGGTTATCATGCCTGTCGGTTATACGCAGCATTTCCTTGCCGTAATCGTCGTAACGCCCCGATTCCTGCCATAATTTTGCAGGCTGTATGGTGGGCATCAATATCTCTATTGCCCCCGCCTTATCCATTTCCTGACGGACAATGTTCTCTATTTTCGTTAATACCTTTAAACCCAAAGGCAACCAGCTATATATTCCCGAATTTGTTTGGCGTACCATGCCCGCACGCAGCATTAACCTATGCGAAACTATTGTAGCCTCGGCAGGATTCTCCTTGATTAGTGGAATAAAAAATCTTGATAAACGCATATATGAATCCATTAAAGTCTATAATTCTTCTAAGTAGTATGCCTGATTATCATATCATTTTTTAATTATCAAATAATTCATGATTTTATAGCCAATTAACTTGATTTTTGCACGAGCATGCTTTGTAGCGAAGCGAGTGTTATCCTAACCGGCGAGCAAATCTCCATTTTGTAACAATTGTGCGGTATTGGCGCAATTTTGATTTTAAATAATTCTTTCTATATAAAAAAAATCCCTCCTGAATTACAGGGGGGATTTTTTATCGGTTAATCATAACTGCTCTTATAGCCTTCTATTTAGCTCTTCTTCCATATCCCTTACGGTCGAGATAAGGGTGGCATTAGCGTTATAGTTGGACTGAATACCGATAGTTCTTGTAAGCTCTTCAGCTATATCTGCCGTAGACCCTTCTAGGGAGCCTGCAACTACTGTTCCAGCTCCACCTTGTCCGGCATCTTTTAGGTTAACCTCGCCAGAGTCCTGAGTTACGGCAAAAGTGTTTCCGGTTTGAGGGGAAAGAGCATTCTGGTTTGCCACTGTAATTATAGGTAGTTTATAGATAGGTTTTATCTCGCCATTACTGAAATTAGCGTTTACGGTTCCGTCATCATCTACGGTTATACCCTTGAACTGTCCTGCTGCTACACCGTTTTGTTCTATGAACTCTACACTGTAAGAGGAGTCAAATTGACGCAGTCCGTCAGTAAGACCTATAACTGTAGCTCCCGGAGTGCCGCTTGGCTGCCCTGACGTTCCAAAATCGAAGACAACGGTGTTATCGACCGCACCGGTAGACCATGGTATTGTAAGTGGAGCCGTTAACGAATTTGAAACGTTGTTTAAAGAGCCGTCTCCGTTAAATGTTACTGTTCCGCTTACTAATAGCCCGTCAGCAGAGCTGTTGCTTAACTCTGACGGGGCAAGGGAATAAAACTCTACCGCCCATGTGTTGACACCGACTTTTAAGAATGAAAGCCTGAAGTCATGCCCCGTACCGAGTGCGTCAAATACTTCGATATTACGAGGGAAGTGAGGGGTAATATTACCGCCCGCCATGTTTAGTGTTGAATCCGATGAGTTGTATGTTACAGGAACGACCGCAGACTGTGCTGTTGCCGCCACGGTTCCCGTAATACTCATTTCAGTGAAAAAGCCGTCACCGACATTGTGGTTATCGGCTAAGCCAAGTTCCTTTACTAAATCATCGGATGAATCACCGATAACTAAGCCTGTGGCGGATGTAGCTGAGCTTATCGTAATACTAGTATTACCTGAGGCATTGTTCAATGTTGCTGCAAAATCTCCGTCAAGGTCAATAATTGATTGAAGCTCTGCCATTGTAGCAAATCTTAAAGCTCCGCCTGAAGCTGCAACGTCGGCTAATCCGAATTCAGTTAAGAAGTCTGTCGCATTTGAGTTGGCGAAGGTTAAGCCTAAGTCAGCATCAACAGCCGCTATATACAAAGTATCGTTCTCAATTCTTGCGATATAATCGGTACTTGCCTGTATTGCCGTTACTAAAGTTGCAAGGCTGTTAAATTGTCCTGCCGCTGTGTTGGGGGATACTGCGGTATATGTAAAGGTTGTTGCACCGCCACCATCATTAATAGTAAATGCGTGACCGTCGGTAATAGAACCGCCGCCGAATGTTCCTGCGGTCGTAGTCGCTGTAAACATAGCATTCGCCGAGGATATAGTGTCACTTGTTTCAAAACCACCATATGTAACTGTAAGGCTATTACCGCCTCCTGCCTGATCGTCCTCTAAAACAAGGGTATCACCTGCTGCCATTGCAGTTCCGCCAACCGGAACTATTAATTGGGTAGAAGTAATAGCCCCGTTCTCGTCAGATTTTAAATCTGCCGTAACTATATTATCTATTTTAGTTACAGTTAGTGTATCTTGCGGATCGGCAGAGAATATCTCTATATTAGCACCCGATGTAGGGTTGTTAATAATGGAATTAAGGTCAGCTTGAGCGTTTACCAGAGTTTGTAGTCCCGAAAATGTATTCCAGCGTAATACACCCGAAGATGCTGCTAACTGGTCACTAAAACCAAGCTCGTTATGTAAGTTACTGCTGCTGACATCGCCGAAAGTTATGGCTTCCGTTGCATCAACCGAAGAAACAAATAGCTGTCCGCCCGATGTTCTTGCGGTAAGACCTGTTGCAGCGTCAATTGCCTGAGCCAAAGTATCAAGGCTATTAAACTCACCGATTCCTGTTGAAGGATTTGCCGAGGTATAAGTAAAAGTTACTGTCCCGCTTGAAGTAGTGGCAATTGTGAACTGGTCACCCTCTGCAAGGTTGGTGCCTGTTGTAAATGAGGTGCCGGTAGTTGTCGAGCCAAAAATAGCAGATGTGGTGATATCGGAAGACTCGGCAAAACCGCCATAAACAAGGGTAGAAGCAACACCGTTCGATGTTACGGTTATGCTATCTCCTTTTTGTGTTCCGGCAACGGGAACTACTATGTCATCTTCGCTAATAGAACCGTTAACAGAAGATGAGCCGGGGGCAAGATTAACGGTAGCACCTTGAAATACCGCCTGACTGGAGTTAAGGTTCAAACCTGTGGATATTGTAGTGGTTGCAGATGCCGTACCGCTTGCGGCGTTGGTGTCAACTACTACTAACGAGCTGGTTGATTCTGCTGCCGTAGTATTAAGGTTGCCCGTGTCACCCGGTTTTCTGCCGTCATTATCAAGCGGCCAGCCAAGCAACTGTAGACCTTCGGGGTTTACAAGCTCGCCTTTGTTGTTAATATCGAATGAACCGGCACGAGTAAGCAATAATGTACCGCTTTCGTCCTGTACCGCAAAGAATCCGCTGCCTGATATGGCAAGATCTGTCACCCTTCCGGTTGATTCAATCAAGCCTTGTGATTCTATGATGCTTTTTGCGTTAACCGACACACCTCCGCTTGAATAACCGACACCTGAGTTAGTGTTTGTAACAAGCGTAGAAAACTGGCTTTTTACCGCTTTATAACCGGGTGTTGACGCATTTGCGATATTGTCGGCACTAATCGAGATACTGGTACTTTGTGCCTGTAGCCCTGTTACTGCCGAGTTCCTTGCTCCTGATAATCCCATAATTTATCCTCCTTATGTAAGTTATTAGTCATTAGTTGCTTAGGTTTCCCTAGCTTTCTTCACTTAGTTATCCTAATTATTTTGCGAGCGGATGGAGATAATATCCCCGACCGATGTTTTTATATTTCCTACCAGTAAAACTACATCGTCCGACTCAAAATTCGCTCCTGTTACTATTCCCTTTGTTACGGTGTCGACTGATGTTATTTTAGCATCTTCCCCTTCACCGATAGCGTAATCGACCGTAACGAAATATTCTCCGTCAGATAAAGGGTTGCCGGCATTATCAAGACCGTCCCAGACTATAGTGTTTTTGCCGCTGACTTTTTCACCGTTGGCACGCCTTACAACATTTCCTAGAGTATCCTGAATAACTATAAATACGTCATCGGGACGTTCGGGAATGTCGTATGAAAATTCCGCCCTTCCGTCTTTAAGGCTTACAATCGGGGTGTTGAACTCTATTTCCTTATCAAGGTATGACACCGGTGAGCCGAAATTATCACGTTCTGCCTTTAATAATGATTCTATTGATTCAAGGTGGGCATTCTGGTTTATTGACTGTTCAACTGAAGATAGCCTTGTAATACTGTCGATGAACTCCGTTCCCTCCATCGGGTCAAGCGGATCTTGAAACTTTAACTGGGCAAGGAGTATCGTCAGGAAGTCTTCCCTTGTGCCGACAAATGAGTCGAAATCCTCCCCGCTTTTTGTTTTTGTCGTAGATGCCAGCCCTATGCTTGATGCTGCATTTGATTCTATTGTTGCCATAATATATCTCCCTTATACCCTTATGTCCAAACCGTCTTTCATTACAAAGCTACGGTTGTAAATTTGTGAAATATCTTCAATGCCGTTATCCTCGGCATCTTCATTATTTTGTGCGTATGATTTGCCGAATGCTTCTTTTATTATTTCTTTCCACTTCTCATCACTTTGTTCGTGGAAACTGAAACTCAAATCGCCCGATTGTGTCTGAAGTGCGTCTTGTAATAGTCCTTTTAGCGAACCGGACTCTTTTTGAAGCAGGTTTAGCGTATCTATTTTCTCTGCCATAACGGCAACTTTGGTCTTGCCGTCATGACCTGTTTCTATGCGGACATCAACGCTGCCGAGTTCTTTAGGGTGCAGTTGGATTGTTATCTTACTTTCACCCTTAGCACCTAGTGACGAAATGCCGAATTTTATCTGAGCCATTACGTCATTTGCCTTATCTGCCTTTAAAGCTCCCATATTCTTTATGTTGTTGGATACCGTATCAACATATTTTTGGAATTTGATGAACTCTCCGCTATTAACAGGAGCGTCCGAATAATTCTGCACCGATGACGGAGTCAATGACTCTGAAGAATTTTGGAAGCTGTTTGAATTGTTATTTGAAAGGTTGTTTTGTAGCCCGCTTGCCTGTGTATTGGCAGGGTTTTGTGCTAACTTGTTTGACGCTATCTTTTGGTTGTCCAGTTGATTCTGTAAGTTTTTAGTTAACTCCTGAGTGTTTTGTGAATCACCTGAAATAAGGCTTTTCAAAATATCGGCGTTCTTACTTGTAAAGTTGTTTATATTAAGGTTTTCCTGCCTGTTATTATCGACTTTTTTGTCCTCAGGATTAATATTTAGCAGGCTTTTTACCTGATCGGATCTGATATTTGTTTGCTGAACCTGTGGCTCTTCGGCAATTGTTTTTGCTGTTTGTATGACATCTTCTGCAACTTTTGCTATCTGCCCTTCGCTGATATTAGCGATACCGCTAAGACTCTGTGTGTTTGTTTGTTGTGATTGTAAAAGGTTGCTGTTAATTTCAGGCGTATCACCTGATATTTCAATATTATCAAGTGCGGTTATTTGGGCTTTTGCAGAGGATTGCAGCCCTGCGTTTGCTATCTCGTTAGAAATTGACGATACTGCCTTGCCTAAGTTGCCTATTATATCGCCTACAGGTGTTATCTGTGTGTTCAAACCTTCGGCTTCCTGCAATGAAAGCAAGCCCTCCAATATGTGATTGCCTAAATTTTGCTTATTGCCCGATTTTTGCAGTAAGGCGTTATTTGTGCCTGAATTCTGTAAATTACCTATCAACCGTCCTAAAGAAGCATCGTCCGAGAAATCTATCTTGCCAAGGTCTATATTCTGTGATTTTAAGGATTTTAATATATTGATTATATCGTCGTTGCTTATGCCTGACGGTAGTTTTTTATCATTATCTACGTAATCTTTGAAATTCCGGTCACTTTCGGCATAATGGGCGGACGGCGAATTATCACCGTTCCTCCTAGTATCAGGCTTTTCTACCTGCTGTGCCGTTAAAATGTCCAGTAACCCGAGATTCATTATATTACTTATATTTTTATGATACCGCTTCTTTGCGATATGGAAAATTCATTCCAACCAAATATAAGCAATAGGCGTGCCAAGTCTTGTAACGCCTTGTATCTAGATGACTTTGTCGATGTGAACGGAGTTATGCTTATGATTAAAATATATAAAAAGAGGTAAAAATTGCCTTTTAGTTTAGGAAGTTATTGCCATATCTTATTTTTTAGACCGCATGGTTGTTTAGGGTTCAGAGGGCGGCGCATCTTGGGACTAAACGACTAATCTACCATATAGGTTTGCCGCTGCTGCCGATTCCAAGCTCGTCCCACATTTTCGTTACCTTATCTACGACATTTTTATCCATTTGTATCTTAGTACCCCATTCACGTTTTGTTTCCGCACCTATTTTATTCGTAGCATCAAAACCGACTTTACTGCCTAAACTCGGTTCGGGAGAGGCAAAATCCAGATAATCGATCGGCGTATTTTCTATAAAAGTCATATCACGGGCAGGGTCCATGCGGGTAGATATCGCCCATATAACGTCCGTCCAATCCCTTACATTAATATCGTCATCAACCACTATCACGAATTTTGTGTACATGAACTGCCGCAAAAATGACCAAACCCCCATCATGACACGCTTGGCATGACCGGCATAAGCTTTTTTCATGGAAACTACCGCAACACGATACGAACACCCTTCAGGCGGCAACCAGAAATCAACTATTTCAGGGAATTGCTGTTTTAGCAAAGGCACAAAAACCTCGTTCAATGCTTCACCTAATACCGAAGGTTCATCAGGCGGTCTTCCCGTAAAAGTACTAAGATAAATAGGGTTTTTACGCATGGTTATGGCAGAAACGGTAAATACGGGGAACTTTTCAACCTGATTATAATATCCGGTGTGGTCGCCATAAGGTCCTTCATCTTCATAGTCGTCAAGGCTTACATGTCCTTCCAGCACTATTTCAGCCTCGGCAGGCACTTTGAGAGGAACGGTCTTGCATTCAACCAGTTCAACGCTCTTTCCCCGTAGTAATCCGCTAAACTGATATTCGGACAAGGTATCGGGAACAGGCGTTACCGCCGCCAGTATCGTGCCGGGGTCTGCACCTATAACCGCCGCTACAGGGAACGGCTCGTTTTTCTCCTTAGACCATCTTTTATGCTGCTGCGCTCCGCCTCTGTGCTTTAGCCAACGCATTAAGGTAGTGTTTGCTCCGGTAAGCTGCATGCGGTAAATGCCTAGGTTAAAACCGTCCTGCCCTTTTTTTGTTATTCCTTGTGTAACAACCAACGGCCATGTGATAAGCGGAGCCGGTTCATTGGGCCAGCATATCTGTACAGGCAGTTTGTTCAGATCAATATCATCACCTTGTATAACAACCTCCTGACAAGGGGCTTTCTTTACGGTTTTAGGCGACATATTCAAGGCTTTTTTAACAATGGGCAGCATTTCCCATGCCTCTTTGATACCGGCAGGCGGTTCAGGTTGCCTCAAAAATGCTAAAGTCTCGCCTATTTCCCTCAAATTTTCAGGTTTGCAGTCCATACCCTTTGCGACACGCTCTACAGTGCCGAATAAGTTTACAAGTACGGGTATATCTGATTTTCCGTTTGGTGTTATAACATTTTCAAATAATAACGCAGGTCCTTTTTCTGCCAGAACACGAGTCTGTATCTCGGTCATTTCAAGTTCGGTGGATACGGGGTGTTTTATTCTTATTAAATCACCGTCCTTTTCAAGTTTGGCGATAAAATCCCTTAGTGATTTATATGGCATTATTTTTTATAAATATTTAAGTTTTTTACAGGATTATATAGTAAATTAACTTTTCAACAATGCTGTCATCCCCCGAATTTTCATAGAAAATTATAGGGGGATCTCGTTTTAATTTATACAGATCCCCGAACAAGTCGGGGATGACAATTTCTAACTCTTGAAAAGTTACGTTACTATAGTTATAAACTGTTGAAAATCAAGATACGTAAATCGGGTGGTGTATAATAAAAATATAAGCAGGTTAGAATATAGGTTTGATATTGTTTAAAAACGGCATTATATTTAAAAACCTAACCTAAAAAAAGAAATAAATGTTTAAATTCCTGACTTTTATACTTGTATTAACCCTTATCTCGGTTTCTGCCGTATGGTTTATTGAAAATGACGGGTCGATAGTGGTTGAGTGGATGGGATACCGGATTCAAACTTCGGTTATGTTCACGGTATTTTCTATTATAGTTCTGTTCTTTTTGCTGTTCGTTATTTTGCAGATATTGTCGGCTATAAAAAATGCTCCTAAGAACTATCAAAAATCAGTAAAAGATAAAAAGAAAGAAAAAGGGCTTATAGCACTGACGGAAGGTTTTGCCGCAATAGCCGCAGGAGATGTAAAGCAGGCAAAAAAACTTACTAAACAGGCAGTAGGATGTTTAGGTCACGTACCGGTTACAAAACTGCTTGCCGCCCAATCCGCACAGCTTGAGGGCAATTTCGGTGAGGCTAAAGTGCATTATAGCACAATGCTCGAAAATAAAGAAACCCAAATGATAGCTATAAAAGGGCTGCTTTTACAGGCGGAAAAAGACGGTGATACCGAAGAAGCCATAACCCTTGCAGGTAAAGCTATTCAGGCACAGCCTAACTCGGACTGGGCAAATAAAGTATTGCTTCGTCTTTATAAAATAACCAAACGCTGGAAAGAAGCACGGAATTTAACCGAACGTGCTGCAAAGCTTAAACTTATAACGAAAGAGCAGGCGAAACGTGATATAGCAGTGATGGAAGTCGCATTAAGTATTGAGGCTAAAGAAAAGGGAAATATACAAACGGCAATAGAATATGCACAAAAAGCCTGTAAGGCGTTGATAGGATTTCCACCTTCCGCCGTTATTTACGCAAAGTTATTACTTGAAGCAAATAAGAGCAACAAACGAAAAGCCGTTAATGTACTTGAAAAATGCTGGAAAATTAATCCGAATTCTTTGATAGCCGAAGAGTATATGGAAATTTATAGTGGTGAAACACCTGAAAAAAGACTAAAATACGCCGAAAGACTGCTAAAATTAAAACCTAATGATGTAAATTCACATATTATTGTAGCTAAAGCGGCAATTGCGGCAGATAATACCTCCAAAGCCAGAAACCATCTGAAAGTATCACTAAATATCAAAGAAACGTCTCAGATATGCCTTTTAATGGCTGAAGTTGAGCGAATAGAAGAAGTTGATGATGAGGCTGTAAAAAAATGGGTCAACCGTGCTAAACTATGCCCGCCCGATACAGGTTGGCACTGTAAAAAATGCAGTGCATCGCAAGCCGTATGGAATGCTAATTGTGATAATTGCGGCTCATTCGATAGCCTGAAATGGAGCAATAACAAATCTACGATAAATATAGTAAACCCTAAAGAACAACTCTCTATAGAATCCTAAAGTGATAAAATCTATCTGCAATGAACACTGTAATAGCTGTCAGTCCTATTCTCTGTAGCCGAGGTAGTATCGTTAAATCTCAAATATCGAGGCTTTTTACGAACTTGTTTAAGAGCAAGTCTTTGAAAAGTAAGGCTTATTAAAATTTGTAATAAAACTTTAATATTTCTCTTGCAATCAATGCCCGTTATTGATACAATAAAATTATTAGGGCTATGATAAAAACTAGGGAAGCTCCCGATAAAAAAATTAAGAAGAAAATACTTAGTAGATAATGTTCGGTTTCAGTTATTCTTAGATTTTATCCTAGCCTTAATTAAAAGATAAAAAAATAACAACACTCCAATTCCTTCAGTTCGAAAAATACACCTCCTCAAAAGGGAGGTGTTTTTTTATAATTTTTAGAAATTAAATTACTTTTAATTTTTCAATATTTATGCCCAACACCCTTGACATTGCTTTGGCTTTTAAAATAGATTCTTCAAACTCTTTTTCCGCACAAGAATCGGCAACAATTGCCCCTCCCACCTGAAACTCGAATTTATTATCTTCAATGATGATAGTTCTTATCACTACGGATAGGTCGGCACTGCCGTCCCCTCCAAAAATGCCTATCGCACCTGAATAAACACCTCTTCTTACTTTTTCCAGTTCAGAGCATAACTGCATGGCTTTTATTTTCGGTGCACCGGTCATAGAACCGGGAGGGAAGCACCCTTTTATCAAATCCGTTGTACTGCAACCCTGTTTTTTTATGCCTTTTACCGTTGATGCCATATGATGTACGGTAGCATAAGATGTCACCTCGAATAATCCTTCAACCTTTACCGAGCCTTCTTCGCAGTGGCGTGAAATATCGTTGCGGCTCAAGTCTACTATCATCAGGTTTTCAGCTCTGTCTTTTTCGCTCATCTGTAGTTTTTTCTTAGACTCCCTGTCTTTTTCTGCATCATCAAAGCGTGGGGCGGAACCTTTTATAGGTCTTGTGTCAACATCACCCTCGGCACTTACATGCACGAACCTTTCAGGGCTTGAAGAGATAATAAATCTGTTATCCAGTTTTAATATGGCAGAATATGGAGCGGGGCTTACTTTGCAAAGTTCCGTAAAAATATCGACAGGCTGTGCGTTTTTAATTTCACCATAGAATTTTCGGGTCAAATTAGCCTGATAAAGATCGCCTCTATATATTACGTCTTTTATATAATCGACCTTTTTAAGATATTCATCTTTAGTCATATTAGAAGCGGTATTAACTATCGTATGATTCAATATAGCGGTCTTTGACGGAGCCGGTACATAATTTAACATCTCCTCGGACTGTCCCCATATGTCTATACGTTTCTTTTTATGGTCGAATATAAGTAAAAGCCCGAAATTAATCATCCACATATCCGGCATGTTGATGAAGAACCCTTCATCTTGAGTTAATTTTTCCAGAGAGTTTTTCAGCCCGTAACCAAGATAACCAAGCCATGCGTTTTCGATTTCACTCTTATCGCTTGATAGGGCTTTTTCAAGCTCACTAAAATCCGATGATGTTATTTGTCTTTGCGGTTTCATTACCAGAATTGAGCGTGTGCCTGTAAAATCATTTTTCAGACCGGAATAGAGCATAATCCAGTTTTCTTGTTCATTTTTCAATGATGAAACTATGTCTAAAGGCTCTTGCCATGATATTGTTTTTAAAAGACGCATAAATAATGCTTACAAAATATTATAATACAACTTGTCACCCCTGCTAGCCTTTTGAGGGTCTTATGCACGTTAAGAGATGCTGAAATACAAGCATGACACGGTTAGTTTATTTACACCGAATATATTACAAAATCAAATTTATAATAAAATTCGGTTATTTTCATAATCAAAAATTCTTGGGTCATAGTCGCTATAATTCTTGCAAAATATGACAAAAAACAATATACAGGCACTACTTAAAAATATAAGGATTTACATAATGTCATACAAAATAGCGGTAGCCGGTGCTACGGGTAATGTCGGAAGGGAAATATTGAGCATTTTATGGGAACGTAAATTCCCTGTTTCCGAAGTGGTTGCACTTGCCTCAAAGAATTCAAAAGGTCAGAATGTCAGCTTTGGTGATACGAAGATATTAAAGGCTCAGGTTCTGGATGATTATGATTTTACCGGTACGGACATTGCGTTATTTTCACCCGGCGGTGCGGTATCTGCAATTCATGCTCCGCGTGCTGCCAAGGCAGGTTGTGTCGTGATAGATAATACTTCATATTTCCGTATGGATCCGGACGTGCCTTTGGTTGTGCCTGAGGTTAACCCTGATGCTATTGCCGATTATAAGAAAAAAAATATAATAGCAAACCCTAACTGTTCTACCATACAGATGCTTGTTGCGTTAAAGCCGTTACATGACGTATCAAGGATAAAAAGGATAGTGGTGTCTACATATCAATCGGTCTCAGGTGCGGGCAAGTCTGCAATGGACGAGTTGTTCAACCAGACTAAGGGTATTTACATGAACCAAAAATTACCTCCGATAAATTTTTCACGCCAGATGGCATTTAACGTAATTCCGCAAATAGATGTTTTTGCCGATGATGACTATACGAAGGAAGAGTTAAAAATGGTTAATGAGACTCACAAGATACTTGACCCTAATATAGGTGTTAGCGTTACTTGTGTGAGGGTTCCGGTATTTAACTGCCATGCCGAATCTATAAATATAGAGTTTGAAAGCCCTATGGAAGTCGCAACGGCAAGGGAAATCCTGCGTGAGGCAAGCGGTGTAACCGTTATTGACAACCCTATTGAAGGTCATTATGCAACCCCTATAGAGTGTGCAAGGGAAGATGATGTTTTTGTTTCACGCATAAGAAAAGACAAAACAGTTGAAAATGGTCTTAACATTTGGGTAGTTTCTGATAATGTAAGAAAAGGGGCTGCGTTAAATGCCGTACAGATAGCGGAAAAACTTATAGAAAGTTATTTATAATATATATAAACTCTAAAGTGCATTTAACGAAAACACCATATAATGTTATTTGGACAAAAGAGTATGAATTTATATATAAGAATTTTATTTTTTAGTTTTGCGGTTATTCTTTTTAAGCCGGACTTCTCATATGCCCGTCCTACTGTTGAGGAAATAGAGGAATTTATTTTCGAGCAGCGTAAACTAAATAAGACCCCCGACCTTATTAAAAAGTTCGGTACTGATTTTACGGAACTTTTCTTATCCAGCACAGACCTTAGCGGAGTTAATTTAAGCGGGGCAAATTTGCGTGAGGCAAGTTTATACGGAGCTAACCTTAGTAATGCTAATTTATCAAAGGTGAACCTTATCGAATCCGACCTTACATCGGCTAACCTTAATGGCGCGGACTTTTCATATACCGACCTTACCAACTGTGATATCCGAGAATCCACTGCCGAAAATACTAACTTCCGGCATTCAAAGTTAAAGAACGTATCATTTTTTAACAGCAAGCTGAACAAGGCTGATTTTTATAAGGCAAATCTTGAAAATATAAAGCTTCATGGTTCCGAATTAAAGGGCGTTAACTTTAATGAGGCAAACATGTACGGAGCCGACCTCAAAGAATCTAATCTGGAGAGGGCTAATTTTGTCGATGCGTATTTGGAAAGTTCGGACTTTCAGGGAGCAAGGGCGTTTTATACTAACTTTAAATCCGCCGATATGACGGGAGCTTTGATATCGCGGGCAAAGTTCTACAAGGCAAATTTAAGCAATACTCAGATTACCGATACGATTGCGTATTATTCTATTTTCCAAAGCTCCGACATGTCTGAAAGTGACTTAAGCAGATCAAATTTTTCCGGCTCTAATATAAAGTCTGTGAATTTACGTAAAGCTATCGCTAACAAAACCGATTTTACAGGTGCTAACCTTGAGGATTCAAATTTACTTTTTTTACAGGCAGTCGAGTCTGAGTTTAAAAGTGCAAACATGACCAGAACAAAGCTTGCCGGAGCTAATCTTGAGAAGTCTTCATTTTATGAAACTATTTTACGTCTTTCCGATCTTACAAATGCGAATTTAAAATCGGTAAGTTTTGACAAGACCGATTTAAGGTCGGTCAATTTAAAGGACAGTGACTTGAGGCAAGCTGCAATATGGAACTCCGACCTTATAGGAGCAAAGTTTGATAACTCTAACCTTCAGGGAGCGAACGTACGCTATTCTAACTTTGCAAAAACAGATATTTCAAACTCTAATCTTAAGAATATGTTATTGTTTAGTACTATGGGTCTTGAGACCAGAATCAAAGAGTTGCAGGAACTTGGCGTATTCACCTCCGTAAAAGATATAGAGAAGGCCTTACAAGAAAAGAAGGATCTATCTTATATGAATATGGAAGATCTTGACTTAACGGGTATAAATTTAAGCGGTGCTAATCTTTCTTACGGATTATTTGAGAAAACCAATTTTACGGACGCTATCTTAAATCAGGTTAATTTCAAAGGTGCGGATCTTTCCAGAGCTAATCTGGAAAAGGCAACCATACAAATGGCTAATTTTGAGGATGCCATACTAAACAGAACCTACATGCGCGGTTCCAAGCTGGACAAAGCAAATTTTACTAACGCTGACATGAGGGGAGCCGAGTTATGGCGTTCAAGCCTTGTCGGAGCGAATTTTACTAACACCAACCTTGAGGGTACTAACCTGATACAGAGCAATTTATATAAGGCACAGTTTGTAAACACTCGTATGCACAGAACGGATACCAGCGGAGCTATCCTATATAAAGCTACTTTAAAGGACGTTAGGGGCATTACTAAGAACGGTCTTGAGCAGATAATTGTACGGACTAAAGTAAAACCGAAACTTGATTAATGATATGGCAAAAAACAAAACTGCATTGATTACCGGTTCAACAAGCGGTATCGGACGGGGCATAGCGGAAGTTATGGCTCAAAACGGATATAACATTGTTATAAACGGTTTTGGCGATGCGGAAGAAATTAAAGAATTACAAAAATCTCTCGAACAAAGCGGAATATCCACATTATATTCCGATGCCGATATGACCAAGCCTGAGCAGATTTATAAAATGGTTGATGATACGGTCAATAAGTTCGGCTCGATTGACCTGCTTGTAAACAACGCAGGCATACAGCATGTAGACAATATTGAAGATTTCCCTAATGAGAAATGGGACGCTATAATTGCTATAAACCTTTCTTCATCTTTTCATACTATAAAGGCTGCCGTTCCTTATATGCAAAAGCAGAATTTCGGTCGCATAGTGAATATAGCTTCTGCACACGGTTTAGTGGCCTCACCGAAAAAAGCCGCTTATGTTGCGGCAAAACACGGGATTATCGGTCTTACAAAGGTAGTTGCACTGGAAAATGCGGAATCTGAAATTACCTGCAATGCTATTTGCCCGGGCTGGGTATTAACCCGGCTTGTACAAAAACAGATAGATGCAATTGCCGCAAATGAAAATATATCCATAAAAGAGGCGGAAATAAAACTTCTCTCGGAAAAACAGCCTGCAAAGAAATTTGTTCAGGTTCACCAGATAGGTAACATGGTTAACTTTTTATGTACCCAAGAAGCCGGAACTATAACAGGCTCTTCAATATCGATAGATGGCGGCTGGACGGCAAAATAATTATCGTTCCGAATGTTGCCAACTTTCGATTTCTCTTCTTTCATCTTCCAGTTCCTGCCAATATCTTTTGGCAAGTTGCGGTGCATAATTTTCTGCATAAGAATAGTCGATACGGTTTTTTAATTTAGATAATGAAGAATGTGCCTCTTTCATACTAACTTCACCGCCTTTTTCATAGATGGATTTATCATAATCGGGAGATTCAATATCGACAAACTGATCAAAATCACTTTCTTTTGCGGTCAGGTCGCTGTTTTTTAAATTTTCAATATTCAACTGAACAGGCTCATTTTTTTGCCTGAGAATCATAGGTTTTGGTTTCTGCTTAGAAACCTCGCAGGAATGCAGTTTATTATACTCAAAAAGAACCTCGGGATGTGTCATAATATATACTCTGTTTGCAAGCCTAGGCAGCCAGCTTTTTCTTTAATATTTCGTTTACCACCTGTGGATTGGCTTTTCCTTGCGAAGCTTTCATGGTTTGTCCTACAAAGAACCCGAATAATTTATCCTTACCCGAACGGTATTGTTCAACTTTATCCTGATTTGAGTCTAATATCTCGTCTATCATTTGTTCTATAGCACCCGTATCGGTAACTTGTTTAAGACCTTTTTCCTCAACTATAGAATCTGCGTCCTTACCGGTTTCATACATGATGGCAAAAACTTCCTTGGCTATCTTGCCGGATATCGTATTATCCTTAATAAGATCAAGAAGACCGCCTAATTGCTTAGCTGAAACAGGAGAGTCCTCAATATCATTACCGCCTTTTTTCAAAGCACCGAACAATTCCCCCGTCACCCAGTTAGCGGCAAGTTTAGGGTCGTGTCCTTTTGCCACTTCCTCGAAATACTCTGCGGTCGTCTTATCGGCTACGATAACAGAAGCATCATAAGCTGAAAGCCCCATATGTATCACGTAACGTTCTTTTTTTTCGTCAGGCAATTCCGGCAGTGTATCACGCAATTTTTGTACATATTCTTCTGTAAGCTCTAAAGGAAGTAAATCAGGGTCGGGGAAGTAGCGATAGTCATGAGCATCTTCCTTGCTTCTCATTGTTCTTGTTTCTCCCTTTACCGAATCAAAAAGACGTGTTTCCTGATCTATCTTGCCGCCTGTTTCATATGCTTCCACATGGCGGTTTGCCTCATATGCTATAGCCTGCTGTAAGAAACGCACCGAGTTGAGGTTTTTTATCTCACATCTGGTACGCAGCTCATCGGAACCTACGGGACGCACCGAAACGTTAGCGTCACAACGCATAGAGCCTTTCTCCATATCACCGTCACAAGTTCCCAGATAACGCAGAATAGTGCGTAATTTTTTCATATATTCGGCGGCTTCCTCACCCGAACGCATATCGGGTTTTGAAACTATCTCCATTAAAGCGATGCCAGAACGATTCAGGTCTATGAACGAGCTGTCGGGGGACTGGTCGTGCATTGATTTTCCTGCGTCCTGCTCAATATGGATACGCTCAACGCCTACTTCACGTGTGGAACCGTCTTTCATATCAAGCACAACAGTTCCCTCGCCCACTATGGGGTCGGAAAATTGCGATATCTGATATCCTTGCGGCAGGTCTGCATAAAAATAGTTTTTTCTGTCAAATATGGAGCGTAAATTTATTTTTGCCTTTAAGCCCAAACCGGTACGCACCGCCTGACGCACACATTCTTTATTTATCACCGGCAGCATTCCGGGCATAGCGGCATCTACAAGTGATACCTGCGTGTTCGGCTCCGCTCCGAAGAAAGTTGATGAGCCTGAGAATAATTTTGATTCCGAGGTTATCTGGGCATGTACTTCAAGTCCTATTACAATTTCCCAGTCGCCCGTATTTCCTTTAATAATCTGTGTCATAATATAGTTTCTAGTTATTGGTTATTATTAATTCGTTTTTTAAAACAGTCCCACATGTCACTCCCCGCTTTAATTGAGAGAAGATCCACGCATAAAGCGGGGATGACAGTTTAGGTTATTTTCGTATATAAATCTTCCCATGTCGGATTCATTTGTTCTATTACTTTTATTTTCCAATCTCTGCTCCGGCGTTTTAACCTTTTTTCTCTGTTTATTGCAACTTCCACTTCTTCAAACACTTCGTAATAGACAAGAGTTTTTGTATTATATTTTTTAGTAAAGCCTTCTACCACATTATTTTTATGCTCATAAACCCTTTTTACTAAATTTGATGTTACACCTGTATAAAAAACACCTTCTTTTTTATTTGTAAGAATATAAACATAATAATTCTTGCTGTTCATATAATTAACTTAAAAACTTGTCATCCCCGCTTTATGCGGGGATCTTC
Source organism: Pseudomonadota bacterium (assembly GCA_027620075.1). Taxonomy (NCBI): domain Bacteria; kingdom Pseudomonadati; phylum Pseudomonadota; species Pseudomonadota bacterium. The sequence continues at coordinate 158,431 of JAQCEY010000002.1, forward strand.
TGTCAATTTAACAAGATTCTCTTCTCTAATTTGTTTTGAATCCTACAGGAACGGTAAATTTTATCCTGCTGATAGTTTCCGTACTTTTTTCGTCTTCTTTGCCTTTTTCACCTTTCACGCCTCCCTTGGCGTTCACTACGAATATCTTAGCGTCCGCCGAAACCTCACCTGAAGTTTTACTGGTTTTGGTAGTTGAATCCATTACCTGTACGGCAATATCAAATGCGACTTCCTGTCTGTCCACCTCGTTTTCCACACGTGAATCATATGCAGAAGGAGCTATACATCCCTTTGAAGATTTATCTATCTCCTTACCGGCATCATAAACACCCTCTACTATATCAACCAGTGATTTTTTTATAAATGATTTAAGTTCAAGCATTTTTATGTCCTTTTTTTGTTGTCACCATGAAAGCCGCTATCAAGATAGCAGTTTAACCTTTCCTAAAGCCCCTTAAACTCGGCAGCCTTTTCTAACGTACCTGCTACCTTGAACAGCGTTTCCTCATCAAACGACCTTCCGATTAATTGTAATCCAAGCGGCAGACCTTCACTGTTCAAGCCTGTAGGGATTGACATTCCCGGCAATCCTGCCAAAGATGCAGGAACGGTGAAAACGTCATTTAAGTACATAGTTACAGGATCCATTTTTTCACCTGCTGCAAAAGCTGCCGTAGGGGTTGCCGGGGTCAGGATAACATCGCATTTTTTATAAGCATCGTCAAAATCCCTTGCTATCAGCGTACGTATTTTTTGTGCCTTCTTATAATACGCATCATAATATCCTGCCGATAACACATATGTGCCTATCATGAGACGGCGTTTTACCTCGTCACCGAAACCCTCGGAGCGTGTTGCCTCATACATTTCATCTAGTGACATACCTTTTTCAAGAACACGTAAACCATAGCGTACACCGTCATAGCGTGAAAGATTGGCGGAGGCTTCCGCAGGGGCGATAATATAATAGGTAGGCAATGCATATTTTGTATGCGGCAATGATATATCTACAATCTTTGCACCTGCCGCTTTTAGCATATTCTTGCCGTTTTCCCATAATTTCTCTATTTCAGGTGACATGCCGTCTTGATGGTATTCTTTAGGGATACCTATTTTCAAACCTTTGATATCTTTTCCCACCGCCTTGGAAAATCCCGGAGTTTCCATAGGGGTTGAGGTGGAATCTTTTTCATCATATCCGCAAATTGCTTCAAGCATTATGGAGGCATCTTTTACCGAACGTGTAAACACGCCTGCCTGATCAAGCGAGCTTGCAAAAGCTATCATGCCCCAGCGTGAACAGCGTCCGTATGTAGGCTTAATTCCCACATTGCCGCAAAATGCCGCAGGCTGACGGATAGAACCACCCGTATCACTTCCCAACGCACCCATGCATAAGTGAGCCGAAACAGCCGCAGCAGAACCGCCAGACGAACCGCCCGGCACAAGGGCAGTATCATCACCTTTTCTTTTCCATGGGTTTTTTACAGAACCGTAATAGCTGTTAAGGTTACCCGAACCCATGGCAAATTCGTCCATATTAGTCTTACCCAGCATTACCGCACCTTGCGAAAACAAATTAGCCGTAACGGTTGATTCATAAGTAGGCGTGAACCCGTCCAAAATGTGCGAGCATGATGTTGACCTAACCCCTTTGGTGCAGAACAGGTCTTTTACACCTACAGGGATACCTTCTAATTTACCTACCTTGCCTTCTTTACGCCTTTTATCGGATTCCTTTGCCTGCTGTAAGGCTATTTCCGGTGTTTTGACCACGAACGCATTGAGGTCTTCTTTTTCCACTGCGTCTATATGGGTCTTTGTCAACTCTTCAGAGGTAAAGTCTCCATTCTTTAATCCGGCTAATGCTTCTGCTATTGTAAGTCTGTTTAGTTGTGTCATTATTTTTTCCTTGTTGTGTCACACTGAATTTATTTCAGTATCTCCTTTTAATTTCATTAGATGCTGAAACAAGTTCAGCATGACATTGCTATTCCACTACCTTAGGCACTACGAAATAGCCGTATTGACTGCTTGGAGCGTTTGCTAAAATATCATCACGGCAACCGCCGTCAGTTACTTTATCTTCACGGCTGGGTGACTGCATATTTACTACCGATGCCATAGGTGGAACTTTGTCGGTATTGACCTCCTGTAACTGCTCTATCCATTTCAGTATGTTTGAAAGTTCTTCTTGAAAATGTACTACTTTTTCATCTGTTAATTTGATTCGTGATAGTTTTGCTATCTTTCTTACTTCTTTTTCTGATAAAGACATGCTATTTTCTCTGTTTTTACAATAATAAGGGTAATATTTATTAATACTTATAGGCGATAAAATCAAGTAAATGATAACTATTAACACAAAAGAGTTCTTTGAACACATACAAAAAAGCGGTGCTTTGCTGGGTCTGGATATGGGAAAAGCCAAGATAGGGATTGCGATATGTGATGCCGAGCGTATTATCTCAAGCCCCATGGAGATATATCAGCGTCGCAATATGAGCAAGGATATGGGGCATTTAGGCAAGCTTTGTACTGATAACCGCATTGTTGCAATAGTTATCGGCTTGCCGTTGGAGATGGACGGCTCGGAAAATGAGAACTGCGAATCGGTGCGTAATTTTGCCGATAAGCTGAATAAGAAAACAGGTCTTCCAATATTGCTAAAAGATGAACGTATGTCAACTGCGGCGGCAACGCGTGCGTTATCTGAAACCGGCATGACACGCAAAAAACGGCAGGGATTGGACGATAAGGTGGCGGCAAGTATTATCTTGCAATCTGCTATTGAAACAAAATAAAAATCCCCATACTTAATAAAACATTTAAATTTTTTAATAAAAAACCAAATGAAAACTCAAGATATTTCTGCTTTTTTATGCTACAATGTCGTTTTATGTTTTAGCGGTAAAACAAGCGTAAGTTTTTAAATAAATACTATATAAATTGCTGCATGAGAGAAGATTATTTACTTTCGACGTTAAAATCAACTCAGCTTTTTGCTTCTGAGATGCAAGTCTCATACGACAATAGCAAGCAGCTATATATAGGTAAATTTGCTTCTGCCAGAGGTGAATATCTAATCGAAGGGCCTAACAGAGCCGAAGTTACATATGAGATGGATCGTCTTCTTCAGGAAGAATACCGTCTTATGCAAAAAGAGGTCACTAAAAAAAAATCATTCCAAGAACAGGTATCAAGCGGGCGTTCGAGGGGTAGCGGCGGTCGTAGCATGGGCGGGGAAACTGTCCACAAGATAGACGCAAGCGAGGCTAACAGGCTAAGTGCGTCAAGGGGCTTAACCGCTATTGATGTTGTAACCGGAGGTATGGCGTTAGTTGCAGGGCGTTATGTCGAAGCAGGTATAGCAGCCGCCTCATTAGTGCTTGGTGACTTTTTTGAAGGTGTAGAAAGTCTTTGGGACAAAACCGATAAAGTATATGCCGTTTCATTCGGCGGCGTGTTAATTACGGCAAGCACTCGCCGTCAGCTACGCAGAAAACTCTCCAGACAGAAACAAAAACGCCTTCAGCTTATAATGAACCATGTACGTAAAATGGGTCTTATCAAGGGTGCGTCAGATGGTCCTATTGAAAAATATAAGCGTGAGAATAATAAGATAAGACAATTACGCAAAAAGAAGGAAAAGGCGTTACAGCTCGGTCCTGAAAAATGGCGGAGAACGGTATCTCCACAAGGGCAGCAAACCGGCTGGAGATCAAGGACACTTGACCTGAGAGAGCGTATAAAGGGCAAAAAAGCCCTTGCCGAACAGCTATGGGTAGAACGTATAGGAACAAGAGAGAAACGCCTGAATTGAGAATTGCTTAATGTTATTATAGGCATTGTTCACTAAAAATCGTTTTTACGCTTTATATCAATATTTTCGAACAATATACTTATCATAATTTACTATCCTCTTGCGGAAAGCTAATTTTTTATGCTAGAATTTCAATTTCCAAAATTATGAGAAAGTAAGTTATGCCGCCAAAACCTCCCTTGCAAAGCAAAGATATAGCAAAAATTTTTTCATCTGTAAGGAACAGGCTTGACCCATCTAACACACAAGCGGCAGGTGATGATAAAAATAATGCAAATATAACGTCGCATATCGAATCACATATTGAAAAGAATTTTCCTATCACCGTAAAACCTCAGGGAGTGCATAGTGAACTTATGCAAAAGCAGAACTTTACTTCATTAGGGCAGGGAGGTTTTTTAGAAAGATTAGGTTTAGAGAGTTTTTCCCTACAAAAAAAAGCCGCTCCAAAACTAAGCTTTAGCCAAGAGTCTGCTATTATACAAAAGGGTATTGTGGGCAAGATAACGTTTGATAAAAATATTTCACCTCCGCATCGGAAAAAAGTAGTCGGAGCTATCGGGAATCTCATAAAAAGCAGTTCCACTTCTCCACTTGTGCGTGACGTACTTAGTTCAACGTCAAAAAGCAATTCGGTAAACAAAGTGTTTTTTATCGAAGATCCCCGCATTCTGCTTACTAATAACGATTCAATGTACGCTCCTCCTGCAAAAGCCGCATTGGTCTACAATGTCAATGAAGCCGTCCCCACACAAGATACGTTAAGATCATTTATACACTCATCTGCCTATGCTTTTCAGCATGATTTGATGAGTGGCGAAAAAACCCAAGGCGTATTTGATAGTAATGCACTAATCAGAGCTTTCGAAAGGGATTATTTTAACAATAATGGCAATCCTCAATTAGAGAACTTTGCTCGCAAAATATCCTCCGCACGCAATGCAAATCAGCCGAGCAGTCCTAATGTAAAAAAAGCATGTGAGATACACGCACAATTTGTTGAGGAAATGGCAATTGACCTTAAAGGCACAAAAGCGACCTTTCCGGCTATCGCAAAAAAAGTAGAGGAACTGCACGAGCGATATAATCGGTCACTTGCCCAATCAACCGGCAATGTAAATAAAATAATGGAACGCTAGTAAGCCTTAATTAGCGTACCGCTCCTGCTTCTTTTGTTTTTTTATCAACCTTCTTTTCGCTATTAAAGAAGCCATTTCACCGCCGATATGTTCTTCACCGTATTCTTTGGCTATGGCTATCTGTTTTTGTCTTTGGGCATAGCGTTTTCTTTGTTCATCTGATTTTTCATCGTAGCAATGGTGGCAGCTTACACCTTGGGTGTAGTATTCATGTTGTTTATCTTCTTGCGTGATAGGCATGCGACATGCAAAGCACTGGTCATACTGCCCCTGTGCCAGCCCGTGTTTTACTGCAACACGTGAATCGAATACAAAACATTCACCTTCCCATAAAGATTCATCTTCATCTACTTCTTCCAGATATTTTAGGATACCTCCTTCTAAATGGTAGACATCTTTAACACCAAGCTGCTTTAGGTATGCTGTAGATTTTTCGCACCTTATACCGCCCGTACAGAACATGGCAACCTTCTTGCCCTTGAACTTATCAAGGTTGTCCTGTGCGTATTTGGGAAACCGGCGGAAAGTATCTGTTTGCGGGTCAACTGCGTTTTTAAAAGTACCGATAGCGGTTTCATACTTATTTCTGGTATCGATAGTAACTACATCGGGGTTGCCTATAAGTGCATTCCAGTCTTTTGGTTTTACATATGTTCCGACTATATGTTGAGGGTCTATATCCTCAACACCCATAGTAACTATTTCTTTTTTCAAGCGTACTTTAGCACGGGCGAATGGGATTTTATCGGCATATGATTCTTTAGTTACTATGGCTGCAAGTCTTGGGTCTGATTTAATATATCGGTGCAGTGCCTTTATACCTTGTTCAGTAGATGCAACCGTTCCGTTTATCCCCTCACGGGCAAGCAGCAGGCTTCCTTTTACGTTATTATCTTTCATTGCCCTTAGGAGCGGCTCTTTAAGATCTTCAAAATCCGTTAGAGTGGCAAAGTGATACATTGCCGAAACGACATATTGTGACATAATAATAATCCTTATATAGCGAAATCCGGAACGTAAATCCGGAGCTTTACACGACCGCCTTATAACATTATCGAATCAGTTTGTCTAGTTTTTTTGGAAGGACATGTCATCCTCGAAAATTGGGGGGGGACGAGGATGACATTAACAAAGGCATAATTTCTATATAGTAAAAAATTATTGGTAGGTTTATAGCACACTTATCGCACATGTGTCAACAACTAATGTCATAAAATAATACATTTTTTACAGTTTTACGCACATTTTCCGGCATTCAATGCTACTTATAGCATACATAACCAAATAAATACCAATTAAAAAATGTAAATATATTAATTATTGCAATCATAAATATATACGATTAATTTATCAGCCCCTAGTCATGTTCGTCTGGGGGATTTTTAATTTTAATATAGGTAATTTTATATGGCATTTATTCCAGGTACAAACGGTAATGATGTTTTAAACGGAACCAATGATGATGATATCATACTTGGGTTAGACGGTGACGACTTAATATTAGGTCAGTTCGGATTTGAATATATCGACGGCGGTAACGGCAACGACACTGCGGACTATAGTTATTATAACGGAGGTATAAACTCAAGCCTTACATCAGGCGGTACTGATTTCCCTAACGATGCATCTCCGACAGGTATTGATGTTCTTGTTAATATAGAGAACCTTACCGGTTCTTTAGGTGATGATATACTTCAAGGTGATAACGGTGATAACGTTATCATGGGTCTTGACGGTAATGATATCATTTTGGGCGAAGGCGGTAATGATACGTTACTAGGCGGTGACGGTGACGATCTAATAAGAGGTGGTTTCGGCTTTGAATATATAGACGGCGGTAACGGTAACGATACTGTTGACTACACCTACTATAACGGCGGTATAGTAACAGACCTTAACACCGGAATTACCGACTTCCCTACCGATGCTTCCCCGACAGGTGTTGATACTCTTGTAAGCATTGAGAACGTGATAGGCTCAACAGGTGATGATATCATAAAAGGTGATTCGGGCAATAACGCACTTATAGGTGATGCCGGTGACGATCAATTATTTGGTGGCAACGGTGACGATATCCTTATAGGCGGTGAAGGTAACGATTGGATTCAGGGCGGCTTCGGTTTTGAATACATTGATGGCGGTAACGGCATTGATACGGTTGATTACAGTTATTATAACGGCGGTATAAGTTCAAGTTTAATAGGTGGGTTCACTGACTTCCCTAATGACGGATCTTCAACTAATGTAGATGTGCTTATCGGAATCGAAAACCTGAACGGCTCTTTGGGTGATGATATTCTTCAGGGCGATAACGGTGATAACGTTATTCAGGGTCTTGACGGAAATGATATCATTTTAGGCGAAGGCGGTAACGATACGTTATTAGGCGGTGCCGGTGATGACTGGATTCAGGGCGGTTTCGGCTTTGAGCATATTGACGGCGGTACAGGTAACGACACTGTTGATTACAGCTATTATAACGGCGGTGTTGACACAAACCTTACTACGGGCATTACCGATTTTCCTAATGATGCTTCCCCGACAGGTGTTGACACTCTTGTCAGCATTGAGAATGTTGTAGGCTCGGGCGGTAATGACAATATTACAGGCAACTCTGATAACAACATGCTTTTAGGCGGAGAAGGAAACGATTCCATCTTCGGAAAAGACGGTGATGACGTATTACTTGGAGAAAACGGCAACGATATACTTGTTGGCGGTTTAGGTTCGGACATACTTTCAGGCGGTGCGGGAGATGATATATTCAAATTTACCTCATTATCCGATTCAGGTGCAGGTTCATTTGATTTCATATCCGACTTTACGAAGGGAGAGGACTTAATAGACGTTAGCGGTTTAGGGTTTACCGGTATTAATAACGTAGTACCTTTCGGTACTCAGTTAGCGTTCTATTATGACGGCGTTAATGATATTACCGCAGTATTATCTACGGGTAGCTTCGCCTTTATCTTAGACGGCAATGTTGCTTTAGATAATTCGGACTTTATCGTATAACGACTTTTATTTTTCTAAGGAAAAAGCCCCTATGATAAATAGGGGCTTTTTTTACTAATAACCCCTATACCTAAAAACAGGCACACATGTAACTTCATCAAATCCCACGTTATATTGTGCCGTATCATCATATGATGCAGCACCACTTGCCGTACAATTACCTGAGGTTGGGATTTGTGCATAAGACGGATTGTGGGGTAGGGAACTATGCCAGTGCAGCGTATTATTGACTCCAACATAGCCTTCAACTATCACCCAACCTGTAGCGGGTATTCCATCATCAATTTTATTGTCAACAGAAAATGTCTGTTTAGGAGTCAATGAAGGAGCAACCCCATAATTTCCCCAAGATGAATCTGAAGCTCCCAGAACATATTGATGCCCCTGCCACTGCAACCTGTTATAGACCCCCCAATGAGAACCCATATCACTAAGCGGTAACACCCGTTCTCTTTCAGTCTCGGTCATATTGGTACTAACTCCGACGGTAGTATATGGTGCAGGTAATAACTCGCTGGCATTTTGTCCTAAATGCACCCAAAAATTCCAGCACTCACCATCATGACCATTACCTGAATTATTTGGTGAAACGATATTTTTGTCCCCGTTACCATTTTGAATGCCCGGCCAATAATTACTAGCATTACTCATATCGCCGGGGAGAGCGTTATATTCCAATCTGAAAGTATTATATGCAGTATCAAATTTCTCAACATCAGATATTATCGAGCGAAGTTTTGTCTGTTCAACTAATTTTCCACCCCCAACAACACCGGCTACAATAAGCCCTATAATTACAATAACTACAGACAACTCAATCAGAGTAAAGCCTTCCTCAACTCTTATATTCCGCCATTTTATCATCCGTCTCTGAAGATAACTAAAATGCATAATTTGTCCATTATATAGTATTTTTACTTTTTAAGAGTTAAATTTGTCATCCGCAACTTGTTCGGAGATCTCTATAAATTTAAATAAGATTCCCCTATAATTTGCTTCGTAAATTCATAGGGATGAAAGCATTGTTCAAAAGTGCAAATACTATATTCTAAACCATGTAAATATTACAAGCTTTTTTAAATGTTTATTAAAGTTTATACATAAGAACACTAAAGTTCTTTTTGCCATTGAAAGGTTTTTGCGTTTCCTTCCCATCAAAAGTTATACCCTATGCTTACAGCTCCGAATATCGAATCCTTATTCTGATCTTCGAATTCTTTGGTGCGGTAAACGGTGGTATAGCTGATACGGGCATTCCCTACGGTGAAAGAAACGCCCGCACTTGCATCGAGGACAAAATATTCTTTGTCAATGCTGTGTGAATCGGCAAACGTATTGCCGTCCAAGAATATATTTCTTGCGATAGCACGCCCTTCTACTCCTGCGAAAAGCTGCCAGTCAAATTTGGCAGGGGTCGGGAAATATCCCGTTCCCGGCATTGACGGCTTTACAAGCAACGGCTTGTCCTGCAATCTATTATTTTTATGAGAGAATTTTATTATACCTCCTGTGTTGGCATAGGTATATACATTCCCTAATGAAAACCCGAAATGCGGTTCAATAGCGGCAACATAATTGCCAAGCTCGGCAGATAAAGCCTCCGGCCATCTACGCTGCCACGCAAGTATTAAACCCGGCTCATTTTTAAGCTGATTGTCCCACCCCTTAGGCTCGGGACTTTCTATAAGCTTATGAACGCCTTTTTGTCCCTCTTCTCCCAATGCTAACGGTCCTATTACACCTAGGGTAACTTCATAATCATCAACATAATTGTCTTTAATGGTTACCATTGCCATAGAGCCGTAAAGGAATGCCGCCCACGGACGGTCTGAATCGTCCTGAGCGACCTTATCAATTCTATCCGGTGTGTACATACTTTGTCCTATCGAGTAAGAAACCGATGTAACATCATTTATCTCTAGCCAGGGAAATATTTTCTCCAGATTTTCCGTAACTCCGGGCGGCTTCTTACCCAGTTCAAACCAACTAAGCCGGATTCCTGAAGTGTAGTTCTGGTCTGTTCCTGCTCCGAACAGGTCGTTTTCTACCGTTAAAGTGAAATAGCCGCGGTCTTTTTTAGATTTTATATTATTATTTACAACCTCTTCAAGGCTCGGGTTGTCCTGTGCAAATGCACGTGAACACGCCAATACGCTCAGGATATTTAATATTAAGAATGTTTGTGTGAATCTCATACCTTGGTTATAATCTAATTTACACAGTAAACAAATATAATTTTTAACCGCCGCATGAAAACAGCAGATATTTCGGCTACAAATAATAATATTATTTAAGCTCTACTTGAGAGGGCGAATTTTTGGCTAAAAACCACTAAATATTGTGGTTTCAAAAAAGTTATCCACATCCTTTTGTTGAAAAAGTATAAATTTTCTATACTAGATGTTGACATATATAACATCAGCTTATACTATATGTGCATAGGCTTTCGGTTGTTATCCTACTTTGCACTCCTTATGTATCTCCCTTGCGTTCAAAGTTCTAACCGGAAGCCTCCCTTTTCTTGGAAATCAAAGAAATTCAGCATTTTTTATACAAAGTTAACGGAAGTTGTCTTTAACGGTTAATAATCGCTAAGGCGATTTGGGGGGATTGTATTGTCAATAAATTTAGAAATACTATAACTGTATTTTGTAATGTGGAACTCGTTTGAGGCATCTCATAATAATTGCATATAAGATGCCTCAAAAATTAACACAACTAACTTAAGCCGTACCGGTTACGGCATTCTTGCCTTTGGAACGCTTACGGTTGATAAGTTGTTTTGCCGCCACAAGTATAACCAACGTACCTATATAAAATACCAATTGTATCGCATATGGTTTGGCGGTATAGCCGAAAAGGGCGTGTATTATCTGACCCAATAAACTCTCATTGCTTAGTATAAAGGACGAATCCCACACTGTGAACGCCATTGACTCGAACCAGCCCGCACTTGCCAGATATTTAGCGGCAGATGCAGACATTCCGGCACATAAAAACATCAATAACCATGTGGTAACACCGAAAACATGTTTAGGAGATATCCTCAATAGTCCGAAATACATAGCACCGCCAAGAATCGTACCGGCAAAAAGACCCAATACCGCACCCGATATAATGCTGGACATTTCTTTCCCCGAAGCCATCATGCCATGTGTGAATAACACTATCTCCGCACCCTCTCTCAAGACAGCCAGAGCGATAACTACCGCTATAGTATATAAAGGAAGGTTGCCTTCAATAACTTCGTTGCTTACATGCCTTAGATGTGCCGTTAGTTCTCGGGCGTGTTTGCTCATCCAAAGTGCCGTAGCACCTATAACCGCTGATGCGGATAGCAATATAATTGCATTAAACAATTCCTGTCCCAGCCCTTCGGCGGCATTAGATATTGCCTGAGCGAAGAATGCAACGACAAGTGAGCCGAAAACACCCGCACCTAAACCTATCAATATCCATTTGTTACGCTGCTCAAGCTCTTTTGCCGCAACCATAACAACCCCTAATATTATCGCTATTTCCAGTATTTCACGGAAAATAACTATAAAAACAGGTATTACATCTGAATTTAAATATTCAAGCATTTTAACCTTCCTTAATAAATAATCGTTTAGATAGACTACTCGGCAATAATAACACCTTGTGCGGTTGCCTCGTTGAACTCACCGAAATATTTATAGCTTCCGGCTTCTACAGGTCCGACAAAAACTATAGCCTGACTATTACCGCTGATGATTTTCTCACGGTTAAGGTCGTGGCTTTCAAATTCTTCAGGAGAAGAGTCCTGATTATCAATTACAAGCTTGACCTTTTCACCTGCGGGTATCTTTGTTTCGGCAGGAATAAAAAGATGGTCTTTAATTATAATCTTAAACTCTTTTATTTCAGCAGACGCTATGTTAGCGGAAAATAATACGGCTATAACACCTAAAAATAATGATTTCATAATAATCCTCGATATTAAATAGTAATGATTCTTAATTGCGTTTCGTGTAACTAATAACTAATTTTTTCTAAAAGTGCAAGTTTTTTAAAGAATCCTAATATTTATATAAATCTATAACAATTGCAGGCATTGATAAATTAATCGGTAAGTTAAAGAATGACATTTGGCGAATATTGTTTTATATTAATAACTAAAGGGAAATGTATTCGGTATAAATATATAGGTAATTATGCTAGTTACACGTAGGCAGGTTCACCAGCTTAAAAAGAAAATAAAGAACACAATTATGCTATTAACCATAAGCGGTGTTACTGCGTATGGGGGATTATATTTTATGGGCAAGGGGTATATTAACAAATATGATTTGCCTTTTTTGCCTGACGAAATGAATTTTTACCTTTTTTTAAACGGATATAAATTAAATGAAGTGGAGGCTTATATACCTGATGCTCCATTGCAAAAAAGACTTAAAACAAATAAAGATTTTACGAGTAAGGATAAAAAATACAGGTATGTAGCACATTCAACAATTCAGTTTTATGGCAGGGTTTTATCAATAATAAGATATCGAATAGACGATAAAGCTGAAATATCTCCTTATGACATGGCATCGGGGTGGTTGGATATGTCTAGGGTGGAGCTTATAAGAAATCTTAGGTTCTCGCAGGGTGATAGGAGGTTATACACCGACCCGTGGGATACATGGGCTCCTGATGACCCGAGAATTTCAATGAACTTTACTAATATGCATATTATACCTGCAAATAGTAAAGTTATGCAGACATTATCTACTATAAAAAAATATGACGTATTTGAAATGGAAGGATATCTGGTAGATGTAAGAGGGGTAGAAAAAGAATATGTTTGGAATAGCTCAAGAACAAGAGCCGATATAGGGCGAGGTTCAAGCGAAATAATTTATGTAACCGGCCTAAGAAGACTTGAACCGCCTATCAAATTGGAATAATTTTGGAATCCAAAAAATAAAAAGAAGTATGAACAACTTATGTTCGAGATAATACAAATTGCCGTTTTACCGCATAATGCTAATTATAATTATATACTGCACGGGGAAGGGGAAACCGTAATCGTAGACCCGTCTTTATCCGCTCCCATTATAGATGTACTCAAAGAAAAAGGGTGGCGTGCGGATAAAATAATCAACACACACCACCACTGGGATCATACTGACGGCAATATGGAGTTAAAGGAATTCTATAACGCAAAGGTAATAGGATTTTTGCAAGATGCCCATAGAATCCCCGGCATTGATATTTTCTTAAATGAAGGAGATGAAATACAAATATGCGGTGAAAAAGCTCGGATAATGTTTCTGCCCGGTCATACGACGGGGCATATCGCCTATTATTTTGAAGAATTAGATATACTTTTCTCAGGCGATGTTATTTTCGCAATGGGTTGTGGCAGACTATTTGAAGGAACGTACGAGCAGGCATATGAAAGTTTGCAAAAAATAGTGTCACTGCCACCACATACCAAAATTTACTGTGCACATGAATATACGTTAACTAACGGTAAATTCGTTCGGACAATCGACCCTAAAAACGAAGATGTAAAAACAAGAATGCAGATTACGGAAAAATTACGGGCACAAAATATTCCTACTATACCCACAACTGTAGAAACAGAACTAAAAACCAATCCGTTTGTCAGGGCTAAGAGTGTAGGTGAATTCGAGAAAATAAGAAAAGCAAGGGACAGATTCTAACAGGAAGTGAAAAAATTCAACGTTATATCAATGCTTGTTTAACCATTCATTTTGTGTTTTTTCTTTTATCTCTATTCCCTGTAAGATACCGTCTGCGTATATATGCGTCACTCTCATGGTTATGTTAATCTGAGATACTTCATTTTCCACATGTTCTTCGTTATGCTCAGAAACGGGTTGCCCCGTTTGTTTTAAAATATCCTTTTTATTCTCAATAATTTTTCCCTTTTCCCATTGCCTTGTCCCTCCTAGTCCTTACATATCTGTTAATATTCTATTGATATCTAAATATAGCAATTTTTTGTTACAAAAACGTTTCAACATGAGGCGTTTTATAAAAAACTTTATTTTTGTAAATTAATTGAAATAAAAATAGGCACTAATGTAAAGAAAGTGTAATAAATAGTGTAAAAACAAGAACTTTTGTTATAAAAAATTAGCATTTGAACGTATTGTTATCCCCGAACAAGTCGGGGATAACAATTTTAACTCTTCAAAATTCCTTGGTGAATTATAAAGCTTAAGCCGGAACAGCTTCTTCTTCGGTTACGGAATCGGCATCACTTGTTTTTAATATTCCGGCTTTAGTAAGTATTTTCTTCTCAATCTCATTGGCCATCTCAGGATTTTCAAAAAGGAATTTACGAGCGTTTTCTTTACCCTGACCTATTCGGGTACTTTCATATGAAAACCAAGAACCTGCCTTTTCAACAATGCCCGCCTGCACACCAAGGTCGATTATCTCGCCAAGCTTGGAAATACCCTCTCCATAGATTATGTCAAACTCAACCTGTTTGAACGGAGGGGCAACCTTATTCTTAACTACCTTAACTCTTGTCTGGCTGCCTACAACATCTTCCTTATCTTTTAAGGAGCCTATGCGTCGTATGTCAAGACGAACAGATGCATAGAACTTTAGAGCATTACCGCCTGTAGTTGTCTCAGGGCTACCGAACATAACGCCTATCTTCATACGAATCTGGTTAATGAATATAACCGTACAGCCGGTTCGTGAAACGGAACCCGTCAACTTTCTTAGTGCCTGACTCATAAGGCGAGCCTGCAAGCCCATGTGTGAATCACCCATATCTCCATCTATCTCTGCCTTAGGAGTAAGGGCGGCTACCGAGTCAACCACAACAACATCAACCGCACCTGAGCGTACCAGAGTATCGGTTATCTCTAAAGCCTGCTCACCGTTATCCGGCTGTGATATAACCAGATTATCAATGTCAACACCAAGCTTTTTGGCATATTCGGGGTCAAGTGCATGTTCTGCATCGACAAAAGCACATGTTCCGCCTTTCTTCTGGGACTCGGCTACTATATGCAATGTAAGGGTGGTCTTACCCGAACTTTCAGGGCCGAATATCTCTATAACACGACCCTTTGGCACTCCGCCCACACCCAAAGCCATATCAAGACCAAGCGAGCCTGTAGGAATGGCGGCAACTTTCATTGTTTCTTTTTGACCAAGCTTCATGGCAGAGCCTTTCCCGAATGCCTTTTCTATTTGTGCAAGAGCAGTATCTAGTGCCTTTTGTTTATTGTCGTCCATTTATATTACCTATTTTTACGAGTTTTATTAATAACAATCAGCTATACTAAAGTTAGCGAGAGTTTGCAAAATATTTATATCACCTACGACCGAAAAGCTTTTCGATATCATTTAATTTCAGTTCAACATAAGTAGGACGACCATGGTTACACTGCCCAGAATACGGAGTTTTTTCCATATCACGAAGTATGGCATTCATCTCATGTAGATTAAGTCTGCGTCCGCTCCTTACAGAGCCGTGACATGCCATAGTGCCGCAAACATGCTCAAAACTCTCCTGAACGTTTAATATCTCGCCATGTTCTTCCAAGTCGTTTGCAAGGTTCTTTATCAACCCTTGTGCGTCAACCTCTCCGAGTAATGCAGGAGTTTCACGCACTACTATAGCACTATCGCCGAACTTATCGATAATCAGCCCCATTTTCTGTAAAGCCTCTTTTTGTTCAAAAACCCTCATCGCTTCCATAGGGCTTAGCTCTACCACTTCCGGTATCAGCAATCTTTGTGATGACACGCCTTTGCCGTCCATTGCCTCTTTCATACGCTCATATACCAGCCTTTCATGTGCGGCGTGCTGGTCAACAATAACTATACCGCCCTTAGTTTGTGCAACTATGTAAGTTTCATGCAACTGACAGCGTGAAATCCCCAGCGGATAATTATTATCGTTTACTACTACATCTTCTTCTACCGGCTCATGCCTTACCGACACGAGCTGTTGTTCTTTGCTAAATAGTTGTTCTTGCGGTACGGTTGCGGAAGCCGACGGCTGCCTAAATTCAGCGATTTTTTCATTTAGTGCCGGTCTTACCTCGTTTTCTTTATTAGGGAAGTACGCACCGAAATTTCTGTTAACATCACTATATGAAGGTCTTGGAAATGCTGCAATCTTGCTTGCATTTTGCGGCTCTGATGATGGCTTGAACGCACTTAGTGCATGTGCCGATACGGTTGAAGATGCTCTGTGTCCTGCGGTAGACAGGGCGTTTTTCAACGTGCTGACTATCAGACCGCGCACCAGACCGTTATCACGGAACCGTACTTCTGCCTTGGTTGGGTGTACATTTACATCAACCTCACCATTGGCAAGTTCAAAGAATAATGCCACGACAGGATATCTGTCACGGGCAAGGAAGTCCTGATACGCTGCTCTGATAGAGCCTAAAAGCAGCTTGTCCTTAACCGGACGGTTATTTACGAATATATATTGCGAATTTGCCGTACCTTTAGAATATGTCGGCAGACAAGCGTAGCCATGTAGCCTGATTCCCTCTCTGGCAGTGTCCACCTCAATGGAATTTGCGTCAAAGTCACGGGATATCAGGTCATTTAAGCGTTCATTAAGCTTGCCGCCTTTAGAGGTGTTTATAAGTTCTTTTTTCTCATTTTTAAGTGTAAAGCCCACATGCGGATTAGCCATTGCAAGTTTAGTAATAACTTCCTGTATATATATCGTCTCTGTTTTTTCGGTCTTTAAAAATTTCAATCTGGCAGGAGTTGCAAAGAACAGGTCACGCACCTCTATTTTTGTACCCCTGCTTATCTGTGCGGGGAAAACTTCCGATTTTTCACCGCCATCTACTTTTATTGCCCATGCGTCATTTTCTCCTTCGTGGCGGCTGGTTACGGTCATACGTGAAACCGAACCGATAGAAGGCAGAGCCTCGCCCCTGAACCCTAAGAAATTTATATCGAACAAATCATCATCGGAAAGTTTTGATGTAGCGTGCCTTTCAAGGCATAGGTCAAGCTCATCGGCCGTCATGCCTTTACCGTTATCGGCAACCGATACAAGATTACGTCCGCCGTTATTTACAACCACATCAATTTGTGTAGAGCCTGCATCTATGGCATTTTCAACCAACTCTTTAACAACTGATGCAGGTCTTTCTATCACTTCTCCGGCAGCAATTCTGTTTATTGTAGTAGGGGATAATATGTGTAGTTTCATAAAAAATATTTTAATTATTTCATTTTTTTATACGTTACTATATACATCTGAATCGTTAAATTCAAACTATGTCTTTTATTAGTTTTTAATTATAAAAAAGGACTTTTTTAGATTTTTTAAGGACTCGTTAACTATTTGTTAACTATTTGAGTGCATTTTAGTTAACGCTTAGTTAATTTGATGCATTTTTTTGTCACGATTGTTTAAAATGATATTAATAGTTATATTTTCCTTGAAAAATAAAACTTTTAATGTGAAAGTAAGTGGTCAACATTGAAAGATGTTTTTAACATTAATTTTTTATAATAATAACTTTATAACAATGTATGTTTAAATTTTTCCGTAGGAGCTTTAGAGAATGCGAGTATTATTAGTTGAGGATGATTCTGCAACGGCAAGGTCAATTGAATTGGCTTTAGCTTCAGAGGGTATAGTCTGTGATATTGCAAATTTAGGGGAAGAAGGTTTAGAGATCGGCAAAATCTACGATTACGATATAATCATTCTTGATTTGATGCTACCTGATATAGACGGATACGAAGTTTTGTTACGCCTTCGTTCTGCAAAAATACAGGTTCCTATACTTATATTGTCGGGTTTATCCGGCAGTGAGCAGAAAATTAAAGGTTTAAGCTTCGGTGCCGATGACTATCTTACCAAGCCTTTCAACCGTGGTGAGTTGGTTGCCCGTATTCAGGCTATAGTAAGGCGTTCTAAAGGTTACTCCGATTCGGTAATACAGATTGATGACCGCATTGTTATGAATCTTGACAGCCGTACCGTTGAAATTGATAAATCACCTGTTCATCTTACTTCAAAAGAATACGGCATATTAGAGCTTCTTGTTCTTCGTCGAGGCTCTTTAATTACCAAAGAGATGTTTTTAAACCATTTATATGGCGGCATTGATGAACCTGACCTTAAAATTATAGACGTATTCGTATGTAAATTACGTAAGAAGCTGGCTAAGATTACGGGCGGGTTTAACTATATCGACACCGTTTGGGGTAGAGGTTATATCTTAAAAGAGAATGTGTCCGAAGATGCGGAGGCCGCCGTTCCTGCCGAGCAAGGAGCCTGAAAGGGGAAGACTCCGGCGGAGGATTTGTGAAGAAGTGACTAATCTTAAATATAACGGGCGAACTTGTCGCAGTGCTTGATTTTGCGGTTTAGTGAAAATTCTTATTACTCAGCCCTTTCACCGAAAATAGCCGTACCTATCCTAACATGAGTAGCACCGCAATCAATCGCCTGCATATAATCGCCGCTCATACCCATACTGCAAATATCAAGATTATGTTTATTACATAAGTCCCGTAGCATTTTAAAATGCGGCTTAGGGTCTTCGTTTACAGGCGGGATACACATTAATCCTTTTACGGGCAAACCTTTTTCTATACAATCTTTGATAAACATATCGGCATCTTTTGGTAGCACTCCGGCTTTTTGCGGTTCTTCACCCGTATTTACCTGAATAAGGCAATCAGGGTATTTACTTTGCTTTTTCATTTCTGTTATAAGTGCGTTTGCAAGCTTTTCCCTGTCTACCACCTCTATAACATCAAATGTCTTTATTGCTTCTTTTACCTTATTGGTTTGCAACGCCCCTATTAGATGAAGCTCCACATCAGAGTGTTTTTTACGAATCTCAGACCATTTCTGCACGGCTTCTTGAACTTTATTCTCACCGAAGATTTTGTGTCCCGCCTCAATAGCCTGCAATGTTTCATCGGCGGATCTATATTTACTTACCGCTATTAATTTAGCCCTTTCGTTAATTTGATAAGATATTTTTAATAAATTTCGCTTAATATGTATCATAAATGTAGTTTTTTTGAATTTATTGAAAATTTAAGATGTATTTTTACAACACAAATGCATAAAAAGGCGTGCAGGTAGCATTATTAAGCCATTATCTGTTGTTATCTGACACCACGATACTATCTTGTTCAAAGGTTATTTGAAATATTATTTTCAAGTACGACTGAATTTAGTTTTTTACTATTAAATTTAAAATATGGATAACAAAATGAAAAAAATCTTACTTGCTACAACTGCTGTCGGTTTATTTGCAGCCGCTTCGGCAAATGCATCAGGTCCTACTGTGACTGTTGGTGGTTATGCTGATTTCCAAGTCGGTTCATCCGATCAGGAATCTTTATTTGAAGCTAGTCCTTTGACTAACGCATTCTCTAAAGACTTACACACAAGAACCGATACTGAAATTTACATTAAAGTTGACGGTAAAACCGATAACGGTCTTGGCTATGGTGCTTTAATTGAGCTTGAAGCCGATGTAAGTGCTGATGATGATACCGGTGCTAATAACAATGCCGAAAGAGCTTATATCTATGTAGAAAGCGGATTCGGACGTGTTGAAGTCGGTGCTACGGGTGATGCGGGTGATGCATTGCGTGTTGACGCAAGCACATTTGCTCGTGCAACAGGTGGTATCGGTGGTGATTTCTACAATTATGCCGACCTAGGAAACTCTCAAACTCCTGTAAGTGTTAGCGATTTTTACATACTTCCGGGTCTTCCGACTGCTGTCGGTCTGACAGGTGAAGCTGACGGCGGTGTTAAAACTGCTCGTGCTACTGCTAACAAAATCAGCTACTACTCTCCGCGTATCCAAGGTTTACAACTTGGTGTAAGCTACACGCCTGACCAAGATGAGCGTGGTACTGCATCAGGTTTCAGTGCTGATGCAAACGGTGCTGCCGGTGCTGTTACAGGTATCGAAAATGCATGGAATGTCGGTTTAAACTATGACGGTGAGTTCAACGGTTTCGGAATTGAGGCTTCTGCTCAGGCTGAGTGGGGCAACACTGAAAATGCAGGTCTTGTTGCTACTACTCGTGACGACCTACAAGCTTATGCTTTCGGTTTAGCCGGTAGCTATGCAGGTTTCACTCTAGGTGGTTCATACGGAATTATTGATGAGTCTTCAAACACAGCTACATTGAACACCGAGATAGATTACTGGACATTAGGTGCTGCTTATGTGTTCGGACCATTCGGTACTTCAGTATCTTACATGGATTCAACTATTGAAAACCAAACGGGTACAAATGACGCTGAGTTCCAGAACATAGTAGTTGGTGCCGATTACCAATTAGCTCCGGGACTAGTTCCTTATGTTGAGGTTTCTTTCTTTGAAACCGATAATAACATAGCTGACGTTGCCGGAACTTCTGTTGACAACGAAGGTACTGTATTTATCGTTGGTACTGAATTAAACTTCTAAGTTTAACTAGTATTAGAATATTAAAAGGCGGATCATACGATCCGCCTTTTTTTGTTGAAAGTAACTTAAGTCAAAAAACTATAGCGTTTCTAATGTTAAATGATAATGTCATCCCCCGAATTTGCGAAGCAAATTATAGGGGGATCTGTTTTAATTGACAGAAGATCCCCGCACGGAGGCGGGGATGACAACTATCAATAAATTTTGGAAATACTATAAATTAGATCCCCCTATAATTGCCTACGGCAATTCGGGGGATGACAGCAGTATCCAAAAGGGTAAATACTATAATTTAAAGGACTATATATAATCAAACTAACAAATCCCGATTTCCGCCAATTGCCGTTGTATTTACCGTATATGTCTTTTCGGTTACGAATCTTAAAAGATAGTTAGGCCCTCCGGCTTTAGGCCCCGTACCGGAAAGCCCCTCACCGCCAAACGGTTGCACACCTACCGTTGCACCTATCATATTACGGTTAACATATAAGTTACCCACATTGACCCTTTGCCGGATATATTCCGCTCTTGATTCTACCCTGCTTTGAATGCCAAGCGTCAGCCCGTAGCCTGTAGAGTTAACTTCTGCAATAACATTATCAAGATTCTTCCCGCTATAGCGTACAACATGCAGGACAGGACCAAACACTTCCTCTTTCAAATCGGCAATAGAATTTATCTCAAACACATGCGGAACTACAAAATATCCTGCATCGGCAATTTCACTTTTTATATCGGCTTTTGCCACCAGCTTGTGTTTAGCTTTCATGCTTCGTATATGCGTATCAAGTTTCTTTTTTGCGTCAATATCAATAACGCTTGAAATATCGGTTTCCAACATTTGGGGAGAACCGATATTAAGGGTTTGCATAGCCCCCGATAGCACTTGTAGCAACTCATCGGCGATATCATTTTGCACGTACAGCACCCTTAAAGCCGAGCATCGTTGCCCGGCACTCATGAAAGCCGATTGGATTATGTCGTCAACAGTCTGTTCAACCAGTGCGGTAGAATCTACTATCATAGCGTTCTGACCGCCTGTTTCTGCGATGAAAGGAATTATCGAGCCCCCTCTTGCAGCCAGATTATTATTGATAATATTAGCGGTTTGATTAGAGCCTGTGAACACCACTCCTGCAACCCTGTGGTCATTGAGTAATTTTTTACCGATTGCCTCACCATCACCAAGAAGCAGGTTTATCACTCCTTTAGGTACACCCGCCTCATACAATAACCTTACGGCATATGCGGCAATAAGGGGTGTCTGTTCGGAAGGTTTTGCAATTACCGTATTGCCCGTCACAAGTGCGGCAGATACCTGCCCTAAGAAAATCGCAAGCGGAAAATTCCACGGACTTATGCATACAAAAACCCCTCTACCGGTGTAAGAAAGTAAGTTCTTCTCACCTGTAGAACCTTGCAATATAATATCTTCCCCCAGCAGTTTCCTTGCCTTGACGGCATAATATCTACAAAAATCCACTGCCTCACGCAATTCGGCTATTGAATCGGCTATTGTCTTGCCTGCCTCCCTCATACATAACGAGATTACCTCAAGGCTGTTTTTTTCCAGAAGGTCAGCCGTTTTCTCAAGAATTTCAGCCCTTTGGTCTACCGGAGTCTTGTTCCATTTTTCAAATGCCTTATGACTTACCTCAACAGCTTCTAAAACCTGTGTTTGTTTTATATTGCCTACCTTACCGACCTTGTGCTTATTGTTATAAGGGCTATAAACGTCCTGAACCTGCCCTGAAACTTCTTTATTGCCGATAAATGAAGTAGCCGACCATTTGTTACCCTTTAATTTATCCAACTCGCCCAGAAATTTTTCAACATCCGCCTTATTGCCCGTATCCAAGCCTATTGAGTTTTTTCTATCCTCATAAATATCCGAAGGTAAAGGGATTTTGTTTTTTTCAGCCTTATATTCAAGAATGTCGGAAGAAAGGTTATTAAGTGCTATTTTATCATCGGATACATTTTTTACAAAAGAACTGTTAGCACTATTTTCAAGCAGCCTTCTTATCAAATAAGGTAGCAGCTCCTTGTAGCTTCCTACGGGTGCATATACACGGCAAGGATATTTTTTGACCACCTCGTCATATATAGAGCCTCCCATGCCGTGTATTAACTGAAACTCGAATTGCTTACCCTTTGCGGCTTTTTCTATTTCGGCGATAGTAACAGCGTTATGCGTAGCAAACTGAGGATATATGTGGGCTTCTGTTTCCAGCATTTTATATGCACATGCCAGATATGATATATCGGTATGTTCTTTATGCGTAAATACGGGATAATCCTCATGTGAGGCAATTTGCGACTTTTTTATTTCAGCGTCCCAGTAAGCACCTTTTACCAGTCTTACGGGTATTTGTTTTCCGATATGTTTTGCCAGAGCCTCAATATAGTCTATAACCGCAAAAGCGTGCCTTTGATAAGCCTGTACCGCCAAGCCTATTCCCTCTGCTTCTTTTAGGTCGTTATCGCATAAAAGTTCGGTGAATATTTCCAGTGTCAGGTCAAGCCTTTCGTATTCTTCGGCATCTATGGTTATTGATATTCCGGCATCAAGAGCCTGCATAACAACTTCTTTTAATTTAGGCAGAAGCTCGACTTTTACTTTTTCAACATTAGTGTAATGAAAATGGGGGTGGAATGCAGAAAGCTTTATAGATATAGCCGGTCTTTTATATCTTGCCTGCGTCAGGTCAACCGCATTTTGTATATTCTCAATAGCGGTTTTATATTTGTTTATATATATCTGTGCCTGCTCGGGTGAGCGTGCAGCCTCGCCAAGCATATCGTAAGACATCACATAGCCTTTCTTTTCATATTTTTTTGCACGGCTCATGGCATCGTTAATATCTTGCCCCATAACAAAATGCCCGCCCAGCAGTTTCATAGACTGTTTTATAGAAGAGCGTATAAAGGGGGTTGCAGCAGACTTAATAGGCTTTTCCCGATTCAGGAATTTTCCTACGATTTTCATACCCAATGCCGAGGCTTTCATGACCTTTGAGTTTCCCTTTCCCTTAAACTCGTCCCATTTTACACCCTGTAGCTTGTCGTGTATAAGGGCGTTTGCAGTCGAGCTGTCGGGAACTCTGAGCAAAGCCTCACAAAGCGAAAGTATCGCTATACCTTCGTCCGTATCAAGACCGTACTGCCTGAAAAAAGCTTCAATACCTATTGAATCGACGTTATTCCTGATATGTGAAATATAGCTATTTGCAGCAGTCTTTATCGGGGCAAAGCTGCCACGTTTATCTTTTACGATTTTCTTTAATTTAAGAACGGTTTTATCTTCGGAGCATTTTGCTTGTGAACTTACCTCAAATAATAATTTACCTAATTTTTTATCCATAAAATAACATCGAATTCCCTGTTAAATAACAAGACTATTTGTTACATATTATGTTTATATAGTCAATTAACCTGAGTTTCTTAAGCAGGATTTATATATTGTTGAGACTTAGGTAGTGTCGACAAATTATTAATGAAAAGTGAAAATACTATAACTACCTGATTCTTTCTCTTCGACCGCCTGTAGCAGCAGGCTCCTCACCGGTGGGAGGAAGTGCGTCTTTTTCCACTTTACCTTCCTCGGGTAACGCTCCTCTTTGTCGCCTTTCTGCCTCACCACCGGCTCCTATATATTTTACAAGCAATTCATTGGTTCTTTTAGTTTCTGCCAGAATTTCTTTTAACAATTTTGTTTGTTCAGTATTTTCACCTACAATAACCGTTCTGTCATCAACTGCACTTGTGGACTTATTATTAAATCCGGCATAAGCCGCACCTGATGCTAACACAAACGTAACAGCAACGGTACTAATGTATTTTTTATTCATTATTTGTCCCCTTTTTAGTAGATAATATATTATATTATATTATCATGTCATCATATAATTATACTATAATTTTATGATGACAAACATTATTATCTGTGCCATTGATACTAAAGACATCAAACAGGCAAAAAAGCTTGCACTTTCGGTGAAGGACAGCGTAGCAATGGTTAAATGCGGTCTTGAGTTCTTTACGGCAAATGGTGCGGCGGGTATAAAAGAGATTGCGTCAACCGGCATCGAAATATTCCTTGACCTGAAGTTCCATGATATTCCCAATACGGTTGCAGAGGCCGTAAAAAGTGCGGTTAGCCTTGATGTTAGCATAATAACTATCCATACACTCGGCGGCAAGGCAATGATGCAGGCTGCATCTTATGCGGCAAAAGAAGAGGCGGCAAGGCTTGGAAAACAAAAACCGCTGATAGTAGGGGTTACGGTTCTGACTAGTATGGACGACAACGAACTAAACGGCATAGGGATAGATAAAGCGTCTTTAGAGCAGGTGAAAATATTAGCGAAGCTGGCAAAGGAATCGGGACTGGACGGCATTGTCTGCTCACCGCATGAAATAAAGTCGGTAAAATCGATATGCGGCAAGGATTTTGTAACGGTAGTACCGGGCATACGCCCCGACTCAAGCACCAACGACGACCAGAAGCGTGTTATGACACCAAAACAGGCGGTAAATGAAGGAGCTGATTATATTGTAATAGGAAGACCGATAACGCGTTCAAAAAATCCGGCAAAGACTGCACGGGATATTTTTAATATTATAAAATAATTCTTTACTGGATTTTGTGACATATTATTGTTATAATGCAGCCCCTGACATTATGTTAACTATAATTTTTTTATAAAAATATGATTAAGAAAATACTAATTTGTACATTATCTGCTTTTTATGCATTCGGCTCATACGCATCGACCGAAGGCTATCAAGGCTATGATTCAAAGGCTCCTGTCGAGATAACTTCGGATACTCTGGAAATAGAACAAGATAAACAAAAAGCCGTATTCAAGGGCAATGTTGAGGCTATACAAAGTAATATTACTATCAAATCCGATGAGATGCTTGTTCATTATAAATCAGGTGGGGGCAAATCCCAAAACTCGGTATCGAAGGTTGAAACCGTAGGCAATGTCACGCTAAAAACCCCTAAAGAAACCGCAAGCAGTAATAAGGGCGTTTTCGATGTAGATAAAAAACTCATTACTTTATTGGGTAATGTTTCACTAAAAAGTGGAAAAAATGTGGTAAATGGCGAAAAGTTTGTTTATAATTTGAACACGGGTAAAAGTAGTATCGTTAGCGATACGAAGCAAGAAGCGAACGGGACGGAGAAAAAAGGACGTGTTAGGGGGGTTTTTATTCCCGAACAATAGTTTTTCTCTTTTTAAGATACAGGTAGTCTATGATTAAGAGATTTATGGATAAGAAATCACTCTCGGTTAGGGAAAGTGCTGAAACATTGAAAAAGATAACATCGGGCAATACGCCTAAAATAAAAAAAACAGCCGATAAGAAGCAAGTGGACTTTGAAGCACTTAATAAGGCAGCTATAGATAAGATTACGAAAAAAAAGCCTGTAGCTAGCCAAAAATCGCTTTTTGAAGAGGCTATAGTAGAAAAGCCCGTTACTCAGCCGCCGGCTAATGATATAACTGCCGATGATAAGAATGTCATCGTTACCCCTTTAGCAGAGGAATCTACTCAAGATATCGTTAAGGAAGAAGCTGCGGTCAAAGAGCCTGCCGTTATTGAGGCTATTAATAACACGCAGGTCACAAAAGAAGTGAAAAAACAAGAGAAAAAGCCGTTTTTAAAGGCTGTAACCTCAATAGTATCCGAAGAAAAAGAGGATACTCCTAAAAACGCAAAGCCGGACGAGACGCACGACGAGCCTCCTCAGATAATCAAGTTTGAAAACTTGAAGAAAGATTCCCCGTCAAAAGAAAATATTTATTCTATCGGCAAGAAGTCGGACGAGAAGAAGAAGCCCAAAAAACCCAAATTAATTGCTACAAATCCCAAAAAAGGTTTGCATATTTGCAATTTAGGTAAGTCATATGGTGACAAGCCTGCCGTGCGTGACGTATCTATGGTATTAAACCGTGGTGAGGCAGTCGGCTTATTAGGGCCCAACGGTGCCGGTAAAACTACGTCATTTTATATGATAATGGGTCTTATCCGCCCTGATTACGGCACTATATCACTTGACGGTACGGATATAACCAACCTTCCCGTTTACCGCAGGGCTAGAATGGGTATAGGCTATCTTCCACAGGAAGCATCTATATTCCGCGGCATGACGGTTGAAGAAAATATACTTTCGGTTTTGGAGATATCCGAGCCGGTTTCGGAAAAAAGGTCTGCAGAGCTTGATTCGCTACTTGGTGAATTTTCGATAACGCATCTTCGCCGCTCTCCGGCAATTGCTTTATCAGGCGGTGAGCGTCGCCGTGTCGAGATTGCAAGGGCACTTGCGAGCAACCCTTCATTTATACTGCTTGACGAGCCGTTAGCCGGTATTGATCCGGTTGCCGTAGCCGATATCAAAGAGTTGATATCGCACTTAAAGAACAGGGGGATAGGGGTGCTTATCACCGACCATAATGTTCGTGAGGCGTTAGACCTTATCAACCGTGCTTATATTATCCATGACGGCAAGGTGTTGATGGAAGGCACTCCTGCGGAGATTGTCGGCAATAAGGAAGTGCGCAGAGTATATCTTGGCGATAAATTCAGCCTTTAAGTTTATGCTTTTTGTCATTTTGAACTCATTTTAGCACTTATTGCTTTTGAAAAATACTAAATAATCCTCATCTCTCCGGTTAACCGATTGCATTCAATTTTTATATTTTAGGGGTATAATTGTACCCCTATTTATCCCCCCCTGCACCCCAAGATTATATAAGTCAAAATAGGACAACATAGAACTAAAGATACGGACAATATCTATATATCAAGGAAAATCGGACTAACTAGGACTAAGTAAAACCAAAAGATGGCGGTGAGGGTGGGATTCGAACCCACGGTACGATTGCTCGCACGCCGGTTTTCAAGACCGGTTCCTTAAACCACTCGGACACCTCACCGGAAAATGGCTATCAAAATAAAAAGGAAAGCTGCTTTTAACAGATAGCTATATTTTATGCAAGCTCTTTTGAATGGATTTGTTAATGTTCTTAAACTTATTCTTTAGGCCATCTGTTATGCACCCAGAACCACTGGCTTGGTTCCTGCCTTACCCAGCCTTCCAAAATAGAATTTATCCTTATCATGGCAAGCCGGATATCTTTATGTTCATTGCCGGTATTATCGACTTTAAACGGCTCGTAGACTTTAACCTTGAACTTTGCACCGCCCACCCTTCTAACGTGCAAAGGAATTAGCCGACATTCATATTTAAGTGCAAGGTTAGCTATTGCAGGAGCCGTCATTGCGTCCCGTCCGAAGAACGGCACGGGAATACCGTCATTTTGCTTCTGGTCAACTAACATACCTATATGCTTGCCCTCTTTTATGGCTTTTATTAGCATTCTTGCACCTTTAGTGCCTTTAGGCATGCAACCTTCCTGATAATTGCCTCTAACGTCTAAAATAAGCTTATCCAGATACGGATTATTGGATTTTCTATATACAAGATTTACTGACGGACAACCTTTTTCGAATATAGTTTTCGGTACTATTTCCCAATTTGCAAAATGTCCTGAGAAAAATATAGTGGTTTTACCTGACTCACCGGCTTTTTTAATATGCTCGGCTCCTTCGACCTCAACTATTTTTGCAAAATCATCTTCTTTAAATGCCGCCATGTGCGGAAACTCACCGGCCACACGTCCAAGATTATCCCACATTTTTAGTATGGTATCTTCAACCTGTTTATCGGTAAAATCGGGGAAGGCGTTTTTAATATTACGCCTTGCAACCCTGTTCACTTTTAACAGCTTACCAAGATTCCTGCCTATAAAGCCCCCTATTGAGGACGCTGTACCGATAGGCAATATCTTAAAGAAGCCGTATAATAGCTTTACTATGCCGTATTCTAGCAGGTGTTTTATCTTCAAGGCACTTCTCTCCGATTTTACTATCAGGAATACTACAAAAATTAAAAGATACTTTCCAGTATTTTCCTTATTTCCTGCTCTTTTTCAAACTCAATAGATATAGGCAAGGTTTCAATGTCCTTTTTGTGAACGTTAGAAAGACGGACATAATCTTTTTCGGTAGTTATAAGTTTGGCGTTCCAGCTTTTTGCCAGATTCCTTAAATCGTCAATATCCTGTTGTTTATAGTTATAATGGTCGGGAAACTCTTTTTTCTCCCTGACATTATAGCCGTTTTCTACAAGTGTATTGAAAAATTTATCAGGATTGCCAAGTCCGCAGAATGCAACATATTTATCGGTTTTTTTATCATGTTTTTTTGCTTTTATCTTGGCCTTGATGATTTTTTTATCTTCAAGCTTCGATAAAATATATTTTTTATCATCACCGATGAACACCACTGCATCAACCTTACTAAGCCCGCTTTTCAGGCTTTCTCTCAAAGGACCGGCCGGAATGATATAGCCGCTGCCGATACCGTAGCTACCGTCAATTACCAGTAGCGACATGGTTTTTTCAATGGTAGGGTTTTGCAATCCGTCATCCATTATTATTACGTCAAAATCCTTTTCGCACGCAAGTTTTCCCCCTGTAACACGGTTTTTTGAAACTATGGTTGTAGCAACACGACTGAGCAATATAGGCTCGTCGCCCGTATCCTTTGCTTTATGTATATCGGGATTCACTATCGTAGTAACCCTTAAAGTGCCTCCGTACCCGCGAGTTAAAAATACGGGTTTCTTCCCCATATCGGTTATTATCTTGGCGATTGCTATGGCAGTAGGGGTTTTTCCGGCACCGCCAACCGTCACGTTACCTATGCAGATAACAGGCTTGGAAGGCTTATACGGTCTACTAGCCGCATTCCTAATGAAGCTTATCAACTGATATATAATACTAAACGGAAAGAGTAGAAAATTATAAAGTGATACTTCTTTCCAGAAAGACGGTTGTTTCATATTTCTTTAGAAATTTACATTATTTTTACAAAGCATGTACATCTTGTAGTTAATAATTGCAAGTAATTAACATAAAAATTATTACGGATATTACCAACTAGTAAATTTCGAAAATATACATGGCATGACATGCGGTTCTTTTGTTACTAAGTAAATATTCTCCGTTGGCAGCCGTCAGGCAGTTGCCATAATTGCTGCTCCACGCCCTATAGGCAAGAAAGCTGCCTTCAAGCGGTATGCCGTCATCAATTTTTGTATCTATAGCATGATATAGTGCCGGCGTTCCTGTTCCTACATCATCGTTAAAATCATGACAATGCGGCATATTTTGAAGGTTTCCCGCATGTAGATTCAAAGCGACTCTGGCTCTGATGGTTTGTGAATTTTGAAATTCAACGGTATAATTATCCCCTCCGAAAACACCACCGGGCAAGCCGCCTGATGCACCCATGCCTTTCTTAGGGTCTGTTATTAAAGAGGGATAGCCGACATTAATTTGTGGTATAGGCTCATACTTACGATCTGTCAAACCTGCCAGATATAGGTGGTAAAAGAAAATAAGATCTTCGCTATTGTTAACGCAATGTAAGTTATCTATCGAATTAAACCCCGAAATATCCCCTATTGCCGAATTCCCGTTGCCGTTCGGTACGGCAGCTCCCCAGTACTTAGATGCGTCTTTAAAATCACCCGGTATTGCATTGAACCTATATTTAAATGCTTCATAGGCAAGTTTATATTTTTCCAGCTCTGATATCTGTGTTCTTATTTTTGCCTGTTCAACGATAATATTTGAGCTTATTATGCCGGCTGTTATAATAGCTACTATCACTATAACGATAGATAGCTCGACCAGAGAAAAACCATTTGATTTTTTTACTAACATACAATGCCTTATTGTATGTTATACCCTAAAACGACACATTTTGCAAAGATATTGTTGTTATTCACGCCGTAAAAATTATAATGACAAAAAAGCAAAATATTATTATAAGAAGTTTGTTATGAAAAAATTATACACAATAAAAACAATTATCATTTTGAGTGTTTTAGCTATTTTAGGGGGCTGCTCAAAGGATCTTGATGTTCAGGCACAATATCCTAAGTCACAGGAAGATGAAAGACGTGTCCGTGCCGGCAAGCTGACCGGTGAAGGCGGCTTAAAGCTGTTTGGCGGGTCGTCTGATAATGAAGGCGGCAGTGGTTCGGGTTCTAATGTCGGCATAGGTATCAATAGTTATCTGTGGCGTGCTACGTTGGATACTCTGTCTTTTATGCCACTTGCTATAGCTGACCCTTTTGGCGGTGTGGTTACTACCGAATGGTATGAGGACGCTGACGCTAAAGGTGAAAGGTTTAAAGTTAATGTGCTTATCCTAGACCAAACGCTTCACGCAAATGCACTTAAAGTGTCGGTTTTCAAGCAGAACAGGATTAACGGGGAATGGCGTGATGCTAAACCTAATCAAAAACTGATAATAGACCTTGAGAACAAAATACTTACAAGTGCAAGGAATTATAAGGTTGAGAAAGAATCTCAGGGTTCTTAAATGAAAACTATACGCATTCCACGCAAATAAAAACATTGTTACACCAAACACCGTTTCAGGTGTCTTATTTAAACAAACTAAGGTGCTGAAATAAGTTCGGTATGGCAACTAAAAGAAAGGTCAAAAACTATGGCTGATTCCATAGAAAATTATAATGTACGCATAACCGAGAGTAAGTGGCAGCAAAAATGGGACGAGGCAAATTCCTTTTGTGTATCTGATGATAAGGATAAGCCTAAATATTATGTTCTTGAGATGTTCCCATATCCTTCGGGTCGTATCCATATGGGGCATTTGCGAAATTACACTATAGGCGATGTGATTGCCCGTTATAAAAAGGCACAGGGCTTTAATGTTCTTCACCCTATGGGTTGGGACGCATTCGGTCTGCCTGCTGAAAATGCTGCTATTGAAAATAATGTTCACCCCGCAAAATGGACTATATCAAACATTGATTATATGCGTGGTCAGTTAAAGAAAATCGGATTTTCATATGACCGGTCAAGAGAGTTTGCCACCTGCACGCCTGATTACTACAAGCACGAACAAAAAATGTTCCTTGATTTTGTTAAAAATGATTTAGCTTATCAAAAAGAGGCGATGGTCAACTGGGATCCTATAGATAACACGGTTCTTGCTAACGAGCAGGTAGTAGACGGTCGTGGCTGGCGTTCGGGAGCAATTGTCGAGCGTAAAAAGCTGCGTCAGTGGTTCTTGCGTATTTCCGATTCTGCCGAGGAGTTGTTACAATCCATCAAAACATTGGACGGCTGGCCTGAAAAGGTGCGTATTATGCAAGAACGCTGGATTGGCAAGTCCGAAGGATTGCGGATTTTCTTTGATATTGAGGGCGAAAGCGAGAAACTGGAAGTTTACACCACTCGTCCAGATACGATATTCGGTGCGGCATTTTGTGCTATTGCGGCTAACCACCCTATTGCTATCGAGATAGCTAAAAATAATCCTGATGCCCTGAAATTTGCAGAAGAATGCAACAAGCTGGGCATGGCTGAGGAAATAATAGAAAAAACTGAAAAACTTGGTTTTGATACGGGTTTGAAGATAGTTCACCCGTTTGATGAGTCTATAAAGCTGCCTTTATATATTGCCAACTTCGTATTAATGGAATATGGCACGGGTGCAATATTCGGTTGTCCTGCCCATGACAGGCGTGACCTTGAATTTGCCCGCAAATATGATTTGCCTGTAACTGCGGTAATATCACCGGACGGTAATAGTGATTTTTCCGTTGCAAATGAAGCCTATACGGGCGACGGTACGCTTATAAACTCCTCTTTTTTGAACGGCATGAGCGTTGCCGATGCAAAATCCCGTATAATTGATGAAATAGAGAAAAAAGAACAGGGTCGGCGGACTACAAACTATCGCCTACGTGACTGGGGAGTTTCCCGTCAGCGTTATTGGGGCTGCCCGATACCTATGATTTACTGCGGTGATTGCGGTACTGTGCCTGTCCCTGAAGAGCAATTGCCTGTTGAGCTACCTGAAGATGTGACCTTTGACAAGCCGGGTAATCCGCTTGACCGTCACCCCACTTGGAAACATGTTAAATGCCCTGCGTGTGGCTCAGACGCTTTGCGTGAAACCGACACTTTCGACACATTCTTTGAATCATCATGGTATTTTGCCCGCTATTGCTCACCTGAATATGATGGCGGACTAGATAAGGATTTATGCGATTACTGGCTACCTGTTGATCAGTATATAGGCGGTATTGAACATGCGGTGCTGCATCTTTTATATGCAAGATATTTCACATTAGCCCTGAACAAATGCGGATATTTAGGCGTAAAAGAGCCGTTTAAAGGCTTATTGACGCAAGGCATGGTCTGCCATGAGACTTATCAGGATAAGAACGGCAAGTGGTTATTGCCTGATGATGTAGTAAAAGAAAAGGGTGACGCAAAACATATTAAAACCGGCGAGCCCGTCACTGTAGGGCGTTCGCAAAAAATGAGCAAATCCAAGAAGAACGTCGTTGACCCTACCGTTATAGTTGACGCTTATGGAGCGGACACCGCAAGGTTGTTTATGCTCTCTGACAGCCCTCCTGAGCGTGACCTTGAATGGTCTGATTCAGGCGTGGAAGGTGCGTATAAATACATTAACCGCCTGTGGAAAATGGCATCTAGCCTTAATAATGAACTAAGCGGCAAGGAAACTAATAGCGATTTTGAACCTGACGGAAAATTGTTAGATGTTAAAAAGCAGATTCACAAGACCATTGAAGGTGTTACCGATGATCTGGATAATTTCCGCCTTAATAAAGCGGTTGCAAGAATCCGTGAATTAACTAATACTTTAAGCGATATTAAGTCTGATGATGAAAGGTCGCTTGCCATTATTAAAGAGGGTATGGAAACGGCTATATTGCTGTTTGCTCCGATGATTCCGCATTTGTCCGAAGAGCTGTGGAGCTTGCTGGGTAACGGTAAAATGGCGATAGACACCCCTTGGCCTGTGGCAGACAAGAAATATCTTGTTGATGATACGGTTACTATTGCCGTACAATTGAACGGCAAGCTGAAAGCTACCATTGAACTTGCTAAGGACGCTCCGAAAGAAAGTGCTGAGAAAAGTGCGTTGGATAACCCTAAGATAAGGGAAGCTTTGGCAGGTAAAGAGATTCGTAAAATAATTGTAGTACCAAACAGGATTGTAAATGTCGTTGCTTAAAAACTTTAAAAAAATAAATTCATATATTAATTCCCTCTCTCTATCGGAGATTGTTAGGGTGAGGTCAGTTGCAATGACTTTATCGGCATTTATAACCGCCTCATGCGGTTTTACACCCATATATAAGACGGTGGACGAAAACGGTAATGCGGCAATGAATCTTGCAGCAGTAAAAGTTGAATCATCGCATGACCTGATGGGACAGTTTTATTCTAACAGGCTGACCGACTTACTTAACCCTGCCGCTGTTCAGGTAGAGCCGCAATACCGTATGACAACCACCCTGAGCAAGAGCAAAACACCTCTTGCTATTCAGCAGGACAGGACGATTACCCGTTATAAGATTGTTGTTTCAGTCAATTACCGGTTGGTGGATATAAATAGCGGCAAGGTAATAGACGAAGGCAATTTAAGACGTGAAGGCGGTTATGACAAGGTAGATTCCGATTATGCGACTTATATCTCCGATGAGGACACCACAAGGCGTATTATAAAGGAACTGGCTGAAGATACACGTATAAGGATAATGGCAATTCTGGTGGAATAGTCCCATTGTACATTTGTACTTAAATAAGTATATAAAAAATGAAAATACAGCCTGCAAAGATTCAATCATTCATCAAAAATCCCGACAAGGGAATTGATTATATTCTGGTTTACGGTCCTGATGCCGGTCTTGTAAGCGAATATACAAAAACAATCGCAAAAACCGTATTAGATGACCTAAATGATCCGTTCCGTGTTGCCGATCTTTCATTTGACAGGCTGAAAGATGAGCCTTCTATTTTGGCAGATGAGATTTCAGCTATAAGTATGATAGGCGGCAGAAGGCTGGTTAAAGTGACCACCACATCAACTTCCCTGCCTAAGGAGCATGCCGATATTTTACAATCGGTAAAAAGTGAGGCTCTGGTTATTTTTTCCGCCGGCGATTTGCCTGTTACATCTACTTTAAGGAAGTTCTTTGAAAAAGAACAAAATGCAGCGGCTATTGCCTGTTATAAAGATGACAGCCGTTCTATAGCTGCGGTAATAAATGAAAAATTTGCTAAGTATAAGATAAAATGCGAGCCTGATGTCGTGCCGTATTTGTGTGGCAGTTTTGCCGGTGACCGCATGATAATCTTAAGTGAAGTTGAAAAACTTATAACCTATATGGGTGAAGAACAACATATAAAGCTCGAAGATGTGCAAAACTCCGTAAAAGACAGCAGCGAGTTTTCTTTAGACGAGCTTTGCAATGCCTTTGCTTCTCGCAATCCTCGTCAGACGGATTTACATATGACCAAAGCTTTATCCGAGGATATTGCGGTAATTATGATAATACGCAGCCTGCTACGTTATTTTATGCGCCTACAGGAAGCAAGGAACAAAATTGATTCGGGTATGAATGACCAACAGGCAGTTTCATCTTTGCGTCCGCCGGTGTTTTTTAAGCAGGTTCCGATATTCAAACAGCATCTAAATAGCTGGCGTAGTAATGACATATCACGAGTGATTAAGCAGCTAATCGAGCTTGAAATAGACTGCAAAACTACAGGCAACCCTGCCGAACTTCTTTGTCAGAGATTATTATTGGTATTACCGCTTGCCGTTAGGTGAGGATAAGAAATGCCCGAAATGGGAATAAATATATAACACCATTGCCATATATTAATTACTAAGATATAATTAACACTGCCTTAATAAGTTAATAAATACTCGGTATTTTAATTGTGGAGTAAAAAGGAGTTCTAAGCATGCCAACTGAAAAAAATAGCAAAATTGTAAACGGCAACCCGGTTGAAATAACATCTTCAAATGATAAACTTACAGATGCTCAACTTCAAAAAAATTATGAAGCGTCAAGAAATCAATTTAAAGAAAAATATGGGGTAGACTTTAATAATGTAAAAACCCGTGCAAAACGAGAAAAAGATGTAAAAAGCACAAAAGAACTTGTCGGTGAAGGAAAGAAACATTCGAAAGACGAATTTCAGCAAGATTTTAACTCATTAAAAGAAGCATTTGTAGCAAAAGGTTCATCATTTAAATTTTCCGACTTAGAAGCATATTCGAACGAACTTACAAAGCAAAAGTTTTTAGAGCCTGAGAAAGAAATAGTAAAAGAGAAGACACCGACACAAAAATTTTTGCAGAAAGCAAGAGCAACAGGAGGGGAACTAGCTCAAAAACTCCAACAAAGAGGAAAAACAGAGGCAACTCACGTAACTCAAGGTACTAGTTATGATAACTTATATACTAAGGAACAATTTGAGGAATATCAAGCTAGTAATCAAGTTTTAATTGATAAATACGGTATAGATATTGCTAGCAACACAAAAATGACCGATAAACAAGTTAAAGAGCAACTTATACCAAAATTAAAAAATGCACTTGAGCCTGAAGGAAGTTCACCGGAACAAATTCAAAAAAATAAAGTGCAATTTAAAAAAGATCTCGACAAACACAAAGCGGCGTTTACCGAACGATTTAGTGAACCGGATCAACTAAGTACAATTTCAAGACTTGAAAATAGTGAATATCTCCAAGAAATCAGGGAACAAAAACCTGATACTCCGTCAAAAGCGGCAAGCACAAGTCCAAAAGCAGCCAAACAGCTTGAAGGCATTGAAAGAAATACCGGCAACGGTTCCGACAACAAATCGTTTGCAAGTAGAACTCAAAGCCGGAACCAAAGGTAATAACTTCAACCTTACTTTGTCGGTAAAAGTTATATTACTCTCCATGTGCCGGTGAGAAGCTAGGGACATCGTTAAATGTGTACAGGTTTTCGGTTTTTATAAAATCAAAACCGTTTTCCTGTAATGCGTCAAGTAGCCGTATTATCTGACCATGCGAGCTTTTTTTTACCTCACCCAAGGGGAAGAAACGTCCCCACCAAAATTCGTCCGCTATAGGCATAGAGCCGCCTTTATTAGGCCATACTTTTAATCCCCTGCTGCCTATCATCTGTAATTTTAGGTCGGTATTTTCAACTACTTTCAGAAGAGCCGCCGCCAACTGTTCCGAATCACCTTTAGTCCAGTCAAAAAATACATCGACACCTATCAGTTTTTTCTCTTCGATATTTCTGTTAAATGTAACTTTCACATTAGAAATATTTGTAGCGGCATACATATAATTTGCAGGAGCAAGCTTTTCAGGCTTCTTGCCCAGACGTGCGATAACTGCCTTTGTAAACTCCTCGGTATTAACCTTCTGATAGCTTACACCCTCATTGTAAATATCAGCGGTGTGGATACCGTCTTCAATCGTCCTGAGGAATGCATTCCTGATTTTCTCGGCAATATTGGGTTGCCCTATATGTACAAGCATCATAACGGCAGCATTTAACAGACCCGAAGGGTTTGCTATGCCTTTACCCGCAATATCCGGGGCAGAGCCGTGTACGGCTTCAAACATAGCAAATTCATCACCGATATTTGCACTTCCTGCCAGACCTGCCGAACCCGATATTTCCGCCACAATATCGGATATTATATCCCCGTACATATTTCCTGTTACAATTACGTCAAAATCTTCAGGGTGGCTAGACAATCTGGCTGAACCCGTGTCAACAATAAGGTGGTCGTTTTCAATATCGGGGAAGAATTCGGCAGCCTCGTTAAAGACTCTACGGAACAAGCCGTCTGTCATTTTAAGGATATTATCCTTACTAAAGCAGGTTACTTTCTTACGTCTGCCGGCAACTGCATATTCAAAGGCAAATTTATTTATTTTTTCACAGCCCCTTCCGGTTATTACCTTTAAACTCTGACAGGTATTTTGTGTTTGCCTGTATTCGATTCCCGTATAAAGCCCTTCTTCGTTTTCACGTATAACCACAACATCAAGCTTAGGGTGTTTAGTGTTCACATAAGGGGCATAAGATACGCAAGGACGTACATTAGCGTAAAGACCTAAAACACGACGTAAGGTAATGTTAACGCTTTTATATTCTCCGCCTTGGGGGGTTGTTATCGGTGCTTTTAATAATATCTTGTTTCTTCGGATTATATTCAGGCATTCATCGGGTATTCCCGATTTAAAGCCCCTTTTATGTGCCCTTTCCCCGATTTCTACGGCATCAACGGTTATTGCCGCTCCTGCTTCTTTTAATATAAGTATGGTAGCTTCCATTATTTCAGGTCCGATACCGTCACCATATGCTACCGTAATATTTGTACTAGTCATTTTTATGCCTTTTACTAGTTTTCAATACCGGTGATTGTCGTCAACTACCTACGCTTTATAAAATTTATTACTTTTCACCGATGCTGAACATACTGACATTTAAATCTTAAAGTTTAGTAAATATATCTTCAATATTATCGACAATGTCATATAATCGGCGTGTTTTTTGACCTGCAAAGCCAAGATCCATGAACTGCTCGGTAAGCTTTATCCAATTGTCCCAATACCCTTTATAGTTGTAAAGAACTATCGGTTTATCGTGGGTATGTAGTTGTTTCCATGTTATTACCTCAAAGGTTTCGTCCATAGTCCCGAATCCGCCCGGCAATATAATAAAAGCATCCGATTTATTGAACATGGTCATTTTACGGGTATGCATGTCATCAACGGTTATAAGCTCGGTCAGACCGATATGCTCTCTTTCCAGACCGTCTAGGACTCTTGGGAAAACACCGGTTACAGTGCCGTCATTTTCTAAAGCGGCATTTGCCGTAGCTCCCATTAGACCGCAGTCGCCGGCTCCGAACACCATATGGTATCCGTTATCTGCTATTAATTTACCTACTTTTCTTGCTTCTTCAATATAATCCCCGCTTACATTATTACTTGCCCCACAAAAGACACAGACCGACTTCTTCATTTTTATAAAAACCTACTTAAAATTTATATTAATTGATGAATTGGTATAATGATTTACAAGTTTTGGCAATATTTTATTTCCTTATCGGGATTAATATAGTATTAGTTTTATTCTTTATAGTGATTTAAAACTTATTGAGATAATGCAAAGATGGGTTCTAAAAATCTTTTTAATCTGATACTTGATTCAATTCCTCCTATACACAAAGAAGGTTATAATTTTATTGCCATATTTGCGGTTACAACGCTTCTTCTTTTGATTATAGCACCCGCTTTTTTCGGTTTTTTAGGAATTGTAGCTACTATATGGTGCGCGTTATTTTTCCGTGATCCGCAAAGAGTGGTTCCTGTAGGCGATAATTTTATTATCAGTCCGGCAGACGGAATAATTTCCAAAATAGAAACCGTTTCTCCTCCCGAAGAGCTTGGTATAGGCAATGAGGAGGTTATAAGGGTAACGGTATTTTTGAATGTCTTTAACGTTCACATTAACCGTTTTCCGGTGACAGGCGAGGTTACCGGACTTAACTATCACCCCGGCAAATTCTTAAGTGCCAACCTTGATAAGGCAAGCGTTGAAAATGAACGCCAGTCGGTTGTTATAAAGACCAAAGAGGGCGGTCATACGGTAGTATGCGTGCAGATAGCAGGATTAATCGCACGCCGTATCGTGTGTTATTTGGAAGAAAAACAGGAAATGCAGGCAGGGGAGCGTTTCGGTCTGATACGTTTCGGCAGCCGTGCAGACATTTACCTTCCGGCAGGAGTTAACCCCAAAGTGGTTGAGGGACAAACTGCTATAGGAGGCGAAACCATAATTGCCGATCTGAAAAGCAAGGCTACGGCGAGAAAAGGCGAAGTAAGGTAAATATATGCCAAGCTCGAAAAAGTCTAATCCTAACGAACAATATCCTATCGTAAAACTTTTGCCGAATCTGGTAACTATAGTAGGCTTGTGTTTCGGCTTGTTTGCATTGAAATTCGCCATACTTGAACGCTGGGAGTTAGCTGTAGGGTTAATAATTATAGCTACATTCATTGACGGCATTGACGGGCGTGTGGCAAGAATGCTAAATGCGTCCAGTGACTTTGGGGCTCAGTTGGATTCTCTGTCAGACTTCTTCAATTTCGGGGTTGCACCTGCTTTGGTGCTATATTTATGGATAGGGCATGAAATAAAAGGACTAGGCTGGGCTGTAGCTTTATTCTTTATCATCACACAAGCATTACGTCTTGCCCG
Source organism: Pseudomonadota bacterium (assembly GCA_027620075.1). NCBI lineage: Bacteria > Pseudomonadati > Pseudomonadota > Pseudomonadota bacterium. The sequence goes on from JAQCEY010000002.1 coordinate 198,058, forward strand.
CTTTAACACTTCGCTGCATGACGATAACCATAACGACAATTATTTTTATGGCGTACCCGCACCTTGCGGTGCCGGTTTAAGCCTACTTCCCATGATTATAACGTTTTTCTTTAATGAGCATTTTGACGGGCAGGCTTTATTTGAAATTACCCCGATGACGGTAATTATATATATGGCGATTATCGGTATTTTAATGGTAAGTAGCGTTCCTACTATTTCGGTAAAAAAGGTCATTATACAAAAAAGGTTCGCATCTCTCTTTCTGGCATTCGGAGGATTATTTGTCATTGCACTTGTTACCGAGCCTTGGATAACATTACCGTTAATAGGAGTATTCTACCTTGCTACAATTCCTTTCAGCATCTTTTGCTACTACAGGAAATCCTAGGTTTTTAATCTGATATTACAAAAAATTCCACTAATTCCAAAATGCCGATTTTAGTAAAAAATTATAGTTACCGGCTTACCCCATAACATTATTTCATCGGACTCACCGGGGTTTTGTAAGTATCTTAGTTCTATTTCGAAACTATCATTTGTTGTAGCTACGACATTTTTGTTAAATTTTGAGTTTTTGGTATTACTAAAATTTATGCCACGGCTTTCCGAACTAAATTGTTTTGCGGCATCTTTTTTTAAAAATATTATACCGAGATATTTTTTCTCACCGATATCGTCAAAATAAGAAATTATAGGGGTTTTGATAGTAAAATCGCCGCCTTTTTCTGCAATTATGCTGATATTTTCCTTATCTTCAATAGTGTTTAATTTGTCATTTAATGCCGACATAAGATTAACTAGCTCTTTATTATTTTCTTTGGCGTTGCTAACCGACGGCAAAACGGACACAGTTGCACTCAATAAGAACACCATGAGCATAGCTTTTATTTTCATTTTAGCCTCATTACAAAATAAATTTGGAAAGGTCTGAATTTCGGACGAGGTCGCCAAGCTGTTTTTCGACATATTTGTCGTCTACCTGTACCGCACTTCCTTCATATTTATCACAGTTATAGCTTATATCTTCCAATAATTTTTCCATTACGGTATGCAGCCTTCTTGCTCCTATATTTTCAACGTTTTTATTTGATTCCGTAGCTATTCGGGCAATCTTTTCAATTCCTTCCTTGCTAAAGCTCAACTCAACATTTTCTGTTGCCATTAATGCCTCATATTGCTTTAACAGGCTTGATTCGGGTTCTTTTAGGATACGCACCATATCTTTTTCCGTTAAAGCGTTCAGTTCAACCCTGATAGGCAGTCTTCCCTGTAATTCGGGCAACAGGTCGGACGGGCTTGAAAGGTGGAAGGCACCCGATGCAACAAAAAGTATATAGTCGGTCTTTACCAATCCGTATTTAGTAGATACGGTAGTTCCTTCAATCAGAGGCAGCAAGTCACGCTGTACGCCTTCACGGCTTACTTCTCCACCCCTTGAATCCGAACGAGCCGTTATCTTGTCCATTTCATCAATGAACACTATTCCGTAATTCTCAGCCAATATCAACGCATCTTTGATAATCTTATCTTCATCGATAAGCTTGTCGCTTTCTTCATTCATAAGTATTTCATATGACTCGTCTACGGTCATTTTTTTAGTAACGGTACGCCCACCCATTGCCTTCCCTAGCAAATCACCGATATTCAATACGCCCATCTGGCTTCCGGGCATTCCGGGAATATCAAAAGATGACATGGCAGAGGACTGCGTTTCTGCAACGCTTATTTCAACCTCCTTATCGCTAAGCTTGCCGTCATGCAGTTTCTTGCGGAATTTTTCTCTTGTATCTTCCGATGCATTTTCGCCTACAAGCGAATCCAATATACGTTCTTCTGCGGCAAAATGGGCTTTTTCCTTTACTTCCTTACGCATTTTGTCACGGATAAGAGTAACGGCACTTTCTACCAAGTCCCTTATTATCGAATCTACATCACGTCCTACATACCCTACTTCCGTGAACTTTGTTGCCTCTACCTTTAAGAAAGGCGAGCCGGACAGCTTTGCGATACGCCTTGCTATCTCGGTTTTACCCACGCCTGTAGGACCTATCATAAGAATGTTCTTAGGCAATATTTCTTCTTGCAAAGCCCCTTCAACTTTTCTTCTACGCCAACGGTTACGCAATGCTATGGCAACGGCTTTTTTTGCATCGTCCTGACCGATGATATATCGGTTAAGTTCCTTTACTATCTCTTTAGGAGTTAAATTCAGGTCGCTCATTAATTTTCTCTTTCTTTATTTTTAGGATATTGCGATGGGTTTTATTTTGTTGTTTTTAAACTTTCAATAGTGACATTATGGTTTGTGTATATGCATATATCACCTGCTATTTTCATAGCTTTTTTAGCTATTTTTTCAGCGTCCATTTCTTTTATGTCAACTAATGCTCTTGCGGCTGCCATAGCGTAATTTCCGCCCGACCCTATAGCAAGTAAGCCATCATCAGGCTCAATTACATCACCCGTACCCGACATAATAAGTGAAACTTCGGAATCTACCACAATCATCATGGCTTCCAGCCTGCGTAGATATCTGTCGGTTCTCCAGTCTTTGGCAAGCTCAACACAGGCACGTTGTAACTGGTCAGGGTGTTTTTCCAGTTTTTGTTCAAGCCTTTCAAACAGGGTAAAAGCATCTGCGGTAGCACCTGCAAAACCTGCTATTATTTTTCCGTTAGCAAGTTTACGTACTTTTTTAGCGGAATTCTTCATAACGGTATTGCCTAGCGAAACCTGTCCGTCACCCGCCACTACTACTTTATTGCCCTTACGCACTGAAACTATCGTAGTGCCGTATATTGTATCGGGTTTATGATTAATCATGAGAGAAGACCTTTTTGTTATTTTAACTATATATGTAGTGGCTTTGAAATAAATTTCAAGGTTTGAACTATATTTCGTATTAAACAATATGTGTTATAGTTGTAATTTTTTAATATTTAATATATAAGATTGTTAAACTTTAGTATAATTAATTATATTTTATTTCATTGTTGAAAAGGATAAAAATTTTGAGAACCGCTTCTGTAAAAAGACACACAAAAGAAACTCAAATTGAAGTTGAGATAAACCTTGACGGGAAAGGTAAATACGAGGTTTCCACAGGGATCGGTTTTCTTGACCATATGCTTGAGCAGCTTTCACGCCATAGTTTAATGGATTTGAAGGTTCAGGCAAAAGGTGATTTGCATATTGATTTTCACCACACAACCGAAGACACGGGCTGGGCAGTCGGCGAGGCATTTTCTAAAGCTTTAGGTGATAAAAAAGGCATCACTCGTTACGGTCATGCTTATATCCCTATGGACGAAACATTAAGCCGTGTTGCACTTGACCTTTCCAACCGTCCTTACCTTATCTGGAATGTCGGTTTTAGCAAGGATAAGCTAGGCGATATGGATACGGAACTGTTCCGTGAGTGGTTTCAGGCATTCTCCCAAAGTGCCGGAGCTACTCTGCACGTTGAAAATTTGTACGGCGACAATAACCATCATATAATAGAATCATGCTATAAGGGGCTTGCCAGAGCGATTAGAACGGCTATTGAGATTGATCCCCGTAAATCCGATGAAGTTCCATCGACAAAAGGAGTCTTATAATTTTAAGGATATGCAAAATGAAACTTTATAATGTTTATTTAAAGAAAGATTCGGATAATCCGGCAGAATCCGTTAAGATAATTCAGGAACGCGGCTTTAATATATGGGCGGGTATCCTCCATGTTATATGGGCGTTATTTAATAGAATGTGGTTCGTAGCTGCCGTACTTTTCATAATAATGGCAACTATGGCTTATATATCTACGTTGAATGTTCTTGCCTATGAAGCCGTTATATTTATGAGGATAGGGTTCTTTGCATGGGTCGGTTTTTCGGCAAATGACTGGCTTTGTCAAAAAGCTGAACAGGACGGCTATGTCTTAATTGATATATTATCTGCCGAAACCGTTATTAAGGCTCAGAAGAAATACACCGAATCTTGCGTTGCACAATAACTTTTCGTGCATTTATCATGTCAAAACTGGCAATTTTTGTATAAATAGTGTACAATTCTTATATAAATAATATTTAGTCTTTAGGAATATTGATGTCACAAATAACTATAATTGATTATGGCTCGGGAAATCTTCACTCTATAGCGAAGGCTTTTGAAAAAGAGGCAGGTTCCCGCAAGCTGAAAGTTGTAATATCCGACAAGGCAAGTGATGTTGATAAGGCAAGCCATATAGTCCTGCCCGGAGTGGGAGCTTTTGGCGATTGTATCAAGGGTTTGCAGGGTTTGGACGGCATGATGGAATCTTTGCATGAGAATGTGCGTTTGAAGAAAAAGCCGTTCATGGGCGTTTGTGTCGGTATGCAGATGCTTGCCGATGAAGGTATGGAGAACGGCTCTCACAAGGGTTTGGGCTGGATATCAGGTAAGGTTTTACCGCTTAAACCTTCTGACGCTAATTTAAAGATACCGCATATGGGCTGGAACGAAATAAGGATAGAGCAGGAACATCCGGTATTAGAAGGGATAAGTTCGGGTGACCATGTTTATTTCGTGCATTCATATCATTTTGATTGCACGAACAAAAATAATGCTTTAGCCTCAGTTGATTACGGACAAAGAGTTGTGTCGGTGATAGCTAATGACAACATTGTTGCCGCACAGTTCCACCCTGAAAAAAGCCAGCAGGTAGGTCTGAAATTTATATCTAACTTTCTTAATATGTAATGGAGAAACCGAAGAGGCAATGTAAAACCGAAAGGAGGTTATATGGCAGATGCAATAAAAAAGGACGCAAATATCATACTAATTGAAAAGATTAGTGAGTTTAAGAACACTGACTTGGAAGACATCTGCGATGCTACCGAAAGTACCATTATAGACAATAAAGGCAGTTTCAATATCGGTTTGAAGCGTTCGGAACCTCCGGTCAGGGAGCGTCTTGAGCAATATTGGAAGGGAGTGCTTCTTGTACCGCAAAGAGAGCTTTTTGTCGGTCGTCTTGACGGCACGATATCTTCTTCGATACAGCTTATAAAGCCCGGCCCGAATAATCAGACTTCCGGCTTCACATGTTGGGTAGACCAGCATTTCGTAGCACCGTGGGCAAGAGAACACGGACTGGCAAAATCCCTGCTTAAAGCTGCTGAAAAAGAGGCTAAAGCACTTGGTCATACCGTTATGCGTCTGCGTGTTAACGCCACATTGCAAAGTGCTGTTCATATGTACGAATCATGCGGTTTCGTGCGTTGGGGTACGCTGGACAAGTTCGAGATAATCGACGGCAAAATGACCGCCGGACATTATTATTATAAGGATATAAAATAAATTCCATTCAGGCGAAAACGCTATAATTGAATATAAACTACCTCATTCCCGGATAGAATTTATTATCAAATTCAAAGGTTATTTGAACATATCTGTTACGCACGTCTTTATTTATCTTCCCCGGATTCTCACGCGGTTTGTTTTCGCCATATGCTTTAACATCAAGCAGTTTTGCATCAACCCCGTGTTCATTTATAAGATAATCGGCAGCCGCCTGTCCTCTGGCAAGTGCAAGTTTCATGTTATACTCGTCACTCCCGACAAGGTCGGTATTTCCTCTTAAAATGACCTTTCTCGGATTGAACAGGTCAATATCCTTTGCGACTTTGTCTAAGATGCTTTTTGCGGTGATACCGAGCTTGGTGCTATCGAATTTAAAGAACAGCAGAGAATATTCCGGCAGTTGCTTCAGCATTTTTTTCTGTTCGGCAAGAGCCTTTGAAAGTACAAGCTTATGGTATGCTTCCATTTTTCTTTTTTCAGCTTCTATTCTTGCCGTTTCCTTTTGTTTTTCAATACGCCTTATCTCTGCCAAAGCGTCCTTTATACGCCCCCTAACCTTATTGAATTCATCTTGGCACGGTAGTACGTCCTGTCCTTTTATTTCTTTCTGTGCTCTGACGTCCTCTTGGTCGGACCAGCAGTCAAACATAAGCTGCGCTCTTGCCGATTCTTCAGGAATCATTTCTTTAGTACCGTTTACAAAAGCAGCCTCAAGGAAATATTTTGACCCCAATAGCCCGTTCAGCCTTGCAATCGGTATTTCCTTATCGAACAGATTTTCCATATCCGGAGCAAGGCTCTGAGTAGTTACCAGAGCCTTTCTTCCATACGTATTGGCTTTTTTAAAGTTCTTTTTGCTTATCTCGTAATCGTAAAATTCAAGATATCCCATACGTAGAGTTTCAAGAAAAGGATCGTGAGCGACCGTTTTTTTTCGTACGGACGAAACATCTATCGGCTTAACGGTATTGCATGCTTGTAGCAGGATAGCTAAAACTATTATGAACAAAGTTTTATTCATATATCACTCCAAAATTGTATCTCGGGAACATTTTTACAATTAATTATTAAAAAATTCAAGGATAAACAATATTGAAGTAGCCATAATCCGTTATTTTTACTTGGAAAAGACCTAGAATATCACGCCGCAAGGTGACATTATATTCCTGACCGCCCGATATTCCTGTGGTGTAAGGAGCATTTCGGGGTTTATATCGTTATGTATGGCAACTTCCTGCACAACATGCGCCCATGAGCATTTATTAACGAACAGCATGCCTTCTATATCCAAAGTTCCGCCTTCCCCTATAAACCCCATTGTCGAGCAACTCCGCCCCATTAACACCGGTTGCATTATACCGGTTATAAGCTCGGGTCTGTTATGCGTCATGACTATAACTTTTCTTGCAGAGAATGGGAAAAGCTTATCCACTATCTTTTTCGGTGCCTGATGTTTTTCTTCACCTTTATTACGTGGTTTCCTGAACTTACCCGGTTCTATTATATAGCTTGTAACATGCGGTATTTTTTTCTCTGTCAGCCTTTTTGAAGCTTTTATTGCTTCTTTTAACTGATATGCACCCATTACCACAAGAGCAACTTCCGCCTTTGTAGGAAGGAATTGTGCCTGTTTAACACTTATTCCGCCATCATGCATTAGTTGTTTAGCCTCATCTTTAGAAAAAATCAGTTCCAAATCATGCTTCGGTGCGACAACAGTCCATATCTGTCCTTGAGTTTTATATACCTCGTCCATAACAGCCAGAGTGCTATTATAGTCGGCAGGATAAATAACCCTTGATATATCTGAGGTTTCACCAAGCATAGACTCACTCATTGACGGGTCTTGGTGCGATAGTTCGTTTTTGCTGTTTTCCCATGTGTTTGATGTCATAACTACAGGCACTGAAAGCCATTTTGCTTTTTTGCCGTGGTCTTTCATATGTTTTGAAAAAATGATTTCCTGCCTTGCCTCACCGAACATCTTTGAGCCGAACGCTTCATATGTAACTATTATATTGATACCGCCCTTATTACCGAAGGCGGCACCTGCTACGGCTTCTTCGTTCAATGCCGTAATCACATTACCCAGCGTAGATTCATGCGAAGCCCCTTCTGCCTCTACCACCCTGAATTTCAGTTCTTCCAAAGTATCGTCCATTTTATTAGACAACATTTCATCGGGGTTACCGACCCTTGGGCGTAAATGTTTATTATCCTGCAAGGTAAGTACGAATGCGGTGTCGATAGCGTCCATAGGGCCGGCTTTTTTACCTGCTTCAACCCTCTTCCATGGCAGTACGGTTGATTTTTGCAATGAAACGTCACGGTTTGCTATAGGATTGTCTTTTTCTTTAAGCCTATCGGTTTTTCTGTGGTTGGATAGGCAGCTTGTAGCCTCACTAAGATCCATTGAGTCAACAAATAGCTTAGCACAATGTATATTGAACCTTTCTGCGGCAACTACATCATATCTTGGATTTTTGACCAACGGCAGGTTATGGGCAAAATTCGTACCTTCGTTATAAAAACCCGCACCTTTTGGAGCTACTGCTACACCATACGGTATTTTTATTTTATATTTGTTTATATTATCGAGGTTGGCAACATTGCTGAGCAGACGTTTTTCCTGTTCCAAAATACACCATGCAAAAGCGGCAGGATCACGCCCGTCAAAAATAATAGGCTCGAAATCGTGTAGTTTCAGATATTCGGCGAACCACTCCGCACCGCCTTCCTGCTCCATTGTTGACCTTTGGTCTATCCTTCTGCCGTTAGATATCATTATCGGGCATATAAGACCGGAATCCTCGGCTCTCCACCATCTTGAAGTCCAGTCCGAACCTTTTTGTTCTTCGAAGGCTCCGTCACTTAAAAAAGCTACCAGCCTTTCGCCCAAAAGAGGCATATGGGCATATTGTAATGATGCAAACCCAAGATATCCGCCTTCTAAGTGTCCGCCGCCCGTATTTGCGTTAACGTGGCTGCCAAGGGGTGATTCCTGCACTCCTCTATCATTTATCTTATATGAATAAAAATCACGGCAGAACTTTGATAATGCCTTATCGTCATAGCAGTAATGCTTTTTATGGGCTTCCGTCATATTGTCCAGCAGCAGGTTGACCGAATCAATTGCAGACACGGCGTGTCCTTGCTCCATAACCCATGCTCTGGTAAAATTAGAAAGAGCGTTAGCCAGCATATATCCGACATAGGCAGGTATCATATTCAATGTTCCGCCTAAATGTCCCTGCGGGTCTTTCTTAAAGTCACTTAAGGCTAACTTCCTGCCGTCGGTGTAGACATTTTTTGCGTAGACCTGATGCACACTAAGCCACATAGCAGCATTAGCGACCTTGTCCGCTGATGAAAGCATTTTATAAAATGTCTGTTTATCTATATTGATATCTTTAAGAAGCTCCTTGATATGCAGCTTTGTAATCTGCTCGTGTTTGATAACCCCGTATCCGCTTAGCCATGTCCTTTCTTCTGTAGTCATATCTTCGTCGATCATATCGTATATTCCCAAATACCTTTCTTAACACATTATTGATAATAGCACGTTTTTATTAACAACCGGTAAAAAAATATTTTTATTTGCGAATTTCTAAATGATTAATTTCTTAACTATATGGTTGACCCAAAACTTGAAACATGTTATATTTTAATACAGTAATGTTACATATTATGACACATTAATGTTTACAATAAAAAAAGTGGGGGTATCCGTAATGGCATTTTATACAAGAAAGCCTTTAGGTTCTTTAAAACTAATTTTTACATTTTTATCAGCTATATTTATATCATTCGGCAAACCCACTATATCTTTTGCCGCTACGGAAGCATTCCTTAATTTTGATGATATAGTTAGTGAAGGTAGCGGATCATCGGGAATAGATGTAAGAGATGACGGAAAAATAGTAAATTATAAACCGGGCGACTGGTTTTGTATTGATATCGGAAAATCATTAGGTAATGATGCGGAAATTCGTATAAAGCTAAAAAGGCTGGAATCCAAAAGCGGTTCTATTTCAGTTAAACGCCTCACAAGTAACGGCACTACTTTGGGAACGGTAAACATTTCCAATATAAGTCGCAGTAGTTACCAATGGACTTCAAAAGTAAAATTGGGTGGAACGAGCCAGAAAGTGCTTTGCTTTGTTCTAAACGGTGCCAGAGTGCAAATCGAAAATATAGCCGTTACCCGTAATGACGATGACGGCAGTAGTGGCGGTGGAAGCGGAAGTGACGGAGGAAGCGGAAGCAATATCCAACATATGGGAACAAATGTAAAGTATGAGAAAGGTGATATTTCTATCAAAGCCCATTCTAGTACTCGTCCGGACGATTTATTATTGCTATTTGTTCACAGAACGGACGGTCCTGTTTTGAAAAGCAGTTTTAACGGCTGGAAATTTTTGGTAAAATGTGAGAAACATCCGACCAATTTTAACCAAAACGATACTCATTGCGATCACAACGGCACAAACACCGACCTTGGTCAAACGATATTTTGGAGAAAAGCGGATTTCTCAGGCGAAAAGACTTATAATATTGACATGAGCGGTAGTAAACCGACATGGGCAATGATAACCACGCTTAGAAATGCCAATACCGACAATCCTATGAGAGACTCTAAGACTTTAGGCTGTGATGGCACAAATAAAAGTAAATTTCCTTCTGTAAATGCAAAGAAAGGTGATTTACTGGTAATGTCTCAATCATTTGACGATAAAGTTTCAAAAGATAAGTTCGGAGCACCTAGCGGAGCTACAACCCGTGGGTATGTCGCAGGTTCTGATGAGGCAGGCTTTCTGTACACCAAGCCTGTCACTAAAGACGGCAGCACAGGTAGCCAGACAACTACAGGAAGCGGGGCTTCATCATGTAAGGACGGTCTTATATCTTTAACCATAAGAGATAAATAATTATCCGTAACTAAAAAACCGCCCGTTAAACCGAGCGGTTTTTTAGTATAAAAGACTTTTTCTAATTTTTTATTAGCGATAGTGTTTAAAAATAAGAGTGTTAATTTGCTAATAAACATACCAAGGATAACAAGGCAACATACTAAAATAGGAGATAATCTAATGATTTCAGGGCTTTCTAGTAAAGTGAGTTCTCACTTTAAAACCATTTTATATACGGGATTTTTTAGTTTAGCATTAGCTTCAACGAGTAATGCCGCCAGAGTCAGCGTAAATAACTGGCAACATTGCGGTAAAACAGTAGATATAAAAACGCATCTGAACAATTTTAACAACAACTACTTAAGTGCAACAAGCGACCTTGGTAAATTATCCGTAAGAACCGGCAAGGACGGCACTACAAAGTTTACCATACAATGTTTTACAGGCGATAATAAGATTGCACTTAAAACGAGTCAGAACAGATATGTTGTCGCAGTGGGTGATACTATAAAGGCAGACAGGACAAAGGTCGGAAACTGGGAAAAATTCGAAGTTCACACCGGAAACAGCAGCGGTCGCTTTGCCTTCAAAAGTAGTCACGGCAAATATATGGTAGCAGAGCCTAACCGTACCGTAAAAGCCGACAGAACAAAGATAGGAAGCTATGAAAGCTTCGTTTTAGAAAGCGGCGGAAGTACCTCGGGAGGGGGCGATACAACTAAAGGAATTATAAACGCTGACGAAGGATATGCACGCAAAGAGGGTAGCAGCTACCCGAAACATAAACCTACAAATCAAATCGGTAATGCCATATATGACGGAGGACTATCTGCTTCCGCTCTATGTTTTAACGTTAGCGGAACAAAAATTTGTGCCTCTGATTTTAAACATTCGGTAAAAAGTAGTGCCGGTGGTCATACAGGCGATAAAGCACCTTCTAGGAAGTTTGCAATACCTAAAAGAAGCGGCTCTGACTATTCTTTAATTGCCGTAAGTGGTGGCGGTCCTCACTTTAATCGCAATAATGAGCGTACTCGTGTTAGAATTGATAGCTCACCGGACTGCCATATTATCGGTCATAGGGGCGGCGATGATAAATCACTTTATTTAGTAAAAAGAAAAAATAATAACAGTTGTCACTTTACTTCTGATGGTGCTACACAATTTATGAATATTTCTACTAGCGGTAAAAAATTAACACTAATGTGCGGTAACACTCTCGATCCGATGTACGATCAAAAACCTACTGCATTTTCACCAAGACTAAAAACCGGTGAAATGGCAATATTTGGCGGCGATGACCCTGAGCATAGCTCGACTCGTATAAAAAACCTTAACGACGCTATTAATCCGAGTGAAAGTTCACGTAAGGCCATGTTCTTCCCGGAAAATAAGAAATTTAGCTTTGATGACCACATAATATTTACGCAAGGTAACCCATCGGGTCTTTACGGCTCAAACGGAATGAAGCGTAACGGAGCCTTCTTAATTCTAAAAGTCGGAAACGAAGAAGGTGACACAGGTAAGATTACCAAAGATTCGGCAGGTCATAATAATTGTGTAAATAAGTAAGTTATATTTTATAGCATAATTTAAAAAGAGGCGGTAATAAAATACCGCCTCTTTTTTTACCTCAGATAAGCCAGATTAACAAATTATTAAGAATTAGGCATTATAATCAAAAGCATAACCAAACATGCTAATTCAAACAAACAGGCAAAATGGATCCGTATCAGGCAGTAGCGTTTGCGTTTTTTCTTGGAGTTATTTACTATTATACCCGTTCAGGACAAGCTCACTATAATAAAGCCATGTCTTTTATGCGTAGAAACGAAAATGAACGGGCTATAAAAGAATTAATTCAAGCTGCAAAAAAAGGTTATGTAGAGGCGATGTATGAATTTGGTTGCATATGTAGCCGAACCGATAATTATCCGGAAGCAATAAAGTGGCTCAAGAAAGCGTCTGATAAATCACACGCAAAAGCTCAGACGAAGCTAGGAACATTGTATCTTCAAGGAGAGGGGGTTAGCCAAAATTATCAGCAGGCAATATTATATTTCCAAAAGGCTCTATCTAACAACGATCAGGACGCATTGATGAATATAGCATTGATGTATATGCAAGGATTAGGGATTGAACAAAATAACAATAAGGCAATGGAAATGCTGGAAAAAGCCGCAGAAAAAAGCAGTGCAAAAGCCTGCTATGAACTGGGAGAGATATATTTTAACGGAAAAGGAGTACAAAAAGATTCTGCCAAAGCATTTCAATGGTATAAAAAATCATCGGAGATAGGCTATATTGACGCTGCAAAAAAACTTGCATTCCTATACAGTAAGGGTGACGGTATAGAAAAAAACTATAAAGAGGCGTTACACTGGTACAATGTCGCAGCTAATAATGGCGATGAAGACTCAATGATGGAAGCAGGAATGATGTATCTTGACGGCAGAGGCACTTTGCAAAGCGATAAAAAAGCGGCTGAACTTTTTGAAAAAGCCGCCCGGAAAGGGAATCAACAAGCTAAGATAATACTTGAAAAAATGAACTACCGACTTGATGACCTGCCAAAAGCAGGTTAATACTCATTATTTAATAGCTAAGTTTCCCATTAATCGGTTTTCCCACTAAAATTAGTATTTCTAAATTTATTGATAGAAGCTCTTGAAGTCGCAATCCCAGACTTGTTCGAGAATATTATTCTACTTTGATTATATATCTCGCACAAGGCGAGTATGAAAATAATATGCTATACTAAATATATATAACCTTTATATTACCTTTCAATTTTATTATTAGAAATATTATGTTATCATTTAGTAACGATACATGTATTTATAAAAACAAATGTTATGACAGAAATAGACAAAAACGAATATTATTTAAAAATACCTTCCGGCTACAAAACCGAAATTGACGGATGCTTTGTAGAGCCTATTATTTATCAGCCCACTCCAAAAGGAGCTACGATAATTGCGGATTACTACAATGACAAATACGATTTATCGATTTCGGTAATAGATCACTCACAAAACGTACCGCAAGGTAGCGATTTAAAAGCCCGTTTTCAAGAATTTAGAAATACCGTTAAAAATTTAACCTTAGAGCCTGACAAACCTAAAGGGTTCATTCTAATGCACGGTCAAAACCATTCTGTTCCCGTTATAATGTCTAAAGAAACACAAGAAGACGGTTCAACAAAAGATTTTATGATAATATTTGACTCAACATCGGGTTCTAGGACTAAAGGATATTATCCTATTGCCAATATGTACCCCGAACAACAACTACTACTTAATAACGGCACAAGGCAAGCTGACGGTCAATCATGTATAACCGATTCACCGGCAATTTTAAAAGATGCATTAAGGATAGAAAAATTAGGTACAAAACTACTTGAAAGATCATTTAATTACGATGAATACTCGGCACAACAGAGAGAAAAAGAAGGGAGACCACCGAACAGGTTTCAATCAGCTCCCGTTGAAAATGACAACTTCCTTGTATTTGAGATGCCTTCATCATTATGCAAAACCGCTCAGATATCGAACTTCTTAGAAAAGAACAATGCCGACCTTGATAGCCCTATTATTTCAAACAAAAGTGATGCTATTTCTTTAAGCTTAAAACGTGAATCAAGCCAATCCACTGTTTCATTTATAAAGACATCTGAAAGCAACAATGAAACATTCACAGATAAAATGCTGGGTATAAACCGATATCTACACAAAAAAAGTAAACGCCACGCTGAAATAATTGATAAAAAGCTGCTTGAAATGCAAATAGAAAAAAGCGAAGTTACAACACCCGAAGAAAAAAAATGGTCAACAAAATTTACAAAAAAATCCGGCGAACCAAATGAAGACAAAGGTATGTCAATTTCCTAATAATCAACCTTAATAAAATATAAACCGTGTGCAGGAGCCGTAGGGCCGGCGACACTTCTGTTTTTTGCGTCCAGAATATCTTTTATATATTCAGGCTGCCATTTGCCCTCGCCTATGAATTTTAAAGTTCCGGTTATGTTCCTTACCATGTGGTGTAAAAAAGACTGAGCGGACACAGATATCCGTATAAGTTCGCCATTTTTTTCTATCCTAATCTCATCAAGGGTCTTTACCGGAGAATTTGACTGACATTGCGAGTCCCGAAAGCTTGTAAAATCGTACTGCCCTATTAAATATGAAGCAGCTTCTTTCATTTTATCAACATCAAGTGCAACAGGAACGAACCACGCCCTTCCCTCCTCTATAGCAACCGGTGCACGGCGGTTTATAATCCTGTAAACATAATATCTCTTTTTTGCACTGAAACGTGCGTGAAAATCCTTATTAACATTCTCACAATCCACAACTACTATTTTATTAGGTCTTATATGCTGATTTATAGCTCCCATAACCTTCAATGGCGGCATTATCTTTTGCATATCAAAATGAGCGACCTGACCTAATGCATGCACTCCGGCATCTGTTCTTCCTGCAACATGCAGCCGCACATTTTCGCCTGAGAATTTTTCAATAGACTCTTCAATACATTGTTGTATCGACATAGCATCACTTTGCCTTTGCCAACCGACAAGACCCGTTCCGTCATATTCAATAGTTAACTTATATCGGTTCATAATAGCACCAAAACAAATAAAAAAGGCGGCAATCCTTTAGACTGTCGCCTTTTTTAGAACAATGAGTGATATTAGTAAACTCTAATTTCAACACGACGCATTTCGCGATTCTCTTCTTTTTCTTTATCGAACCAGCCTTCACCACGAGCAGCAGTTTTTATATCTTCAGGTGCAAGACCTTTTTTCATTAGCTCGCTACTAACGCTTTCCACTCTTTTCATAGAGATGATTTTGTTAGTCTGCTTACTTCCGATACTATCGGAATAACCGATAACTTTGATTTTCTTGTCTTCCTCTTTCGCAAGGTTTGCTACTTCATTAAGTTTTGCTCTATCTGCTTGTGAGATTTGAGCACTTCCGGAATCAAAATATACCGAATATTTTTCTCCCATCATACTACACCCTGATAACATTCCTGCTACAAGGACAGTCCCGATAACTTTGCTAGCGTTCATATCGCTCTCCTTTTAATTAAAGTTTTTAACTGTAGCTAAATGCCACAGCTTCAGTAACACTAACAAATGCAATCTGCGTGCCAACTTATGATAGAATAAGATTTAGCCTTATTATACTTGGTTATTAGAAGGTTTTTGGAATACCAATAAATAGGCGATTAGCTACGCAATTGTTACAAACACGAACACTATTGTATCATTTTCGATTATATATTAGTTGTAAATACAACTAATAAGTACAAAAAAGGAGCTTTAAAAGCTCCTTTTTAATATAATATTCTTTAAGCAACAATAAGCTACGAGTCCATTTGTTGGCGTTTACGATCTAACTTACGTCGTCTACGATCGGACTCAGCACCTCTACGCTTTTTCTTCTCAGACTCTTTTTCATAATGCCTGCGAAGTTTCATCTCGCGAAAGATGCCTTCACGTTGCATTTTCTTTTTAAGAGCTCGAAGAGCTTGCTCGATATTACCGTGTACAGAAACTTGAACCAAGTTCAATACCCCCTTTAAAGGATTAGTAGTTAAACAAATTCCCCCGACAAACGAGAGAAGTAACTTATTAAACTATAAAGCCAATAAGTCAATACTTTATTGATTTATAATTTACACATTATATATTAAAATGAGCAAAAAATAAAGACATGGTATTTATTATGCAGGAAAAACGTGAAAAAATCCTTAAAGAGGCATTAAAAATAGTCCCGTTTGAAGGCTGGACTAATAAAACCCTTATAGAAGCGACTATATCCGCAAATCTTGAAAAGCAATACGCCAAGATTGCCTTTCCAAGCGGCGTTGCCCAATTAGTAGAATATTACTTACGTGATTTGGACTGTAAAATGTTGGATAAGCTAAAAGGGCAGAAATTTGATAACCTTAAAGTCCGTGAAAAAATAGCCCTCGCCATAAAAACAAGGCTGGAAATTGCCGAACAAGAAAAATCGGCGATACGTAAAACGGTTTCTTATTTTGCAATACCTTGTAATCATTTTCATTCAATGAAGTCTATATGGAAAACCGTTGACACAATTTGGTATGCAGTAGGTGATAAATCAGCCGATTTTAATTACTATACGAAAAGAAGCCTTCTGGCAGGCGTATATAGCAGCACATTGCTATATTGGCTAAATGATAAATCGGACAACCACGAAAATACATGGAAGTTTCTAAACAGGCGGATTGAAAATGTAATGATTATTAATAAGGCAAAAAGCTCATTTAGTAATTCATTTACAACATTAAACCGTAACAAAAAACACGCATAGATATACAATTAAACTTAAGCAAAGTAGTCATGGAGTAGTTCCCTATTGAACTCTTCTCATGGGCAGAAAAAAATCATACGCTGTTAGCACCAGTCTATTCTCGTCTTTTACAAGAAATTTCCAATGGCACCCTTTAGCCTCTATATAGGAATTTGCATATACCGTTCCCTTGCCCTTTTCATTTTGACTGTAGGAAACTTTAAAAGCACTCGCATTACAACGCTCTTCTTCATTGTTTGATTCTTTGAATTTTATACGTATGGCATCACTTTTCACAGATAATATAAAAGAATCTGACATAATTTTTTCTGCATTTTTTTTATGGTATTCACGAGAAAAAGCATTTAAATCTACTTCCCATTCTCCATTTAGATAGTTTTCAGCCTGTTCTTCGGTTTTTATGTCGTATGTATCTGATGAAAGAATATATTCATCACATATTTCGCCAAACTTACCTCTCGGACAATCTGACAATTCATTTAACTTCGACATCTCATATTTATTATCTTGCAATAACTCAGATGCTAAAGCTATGCCATTAACATTTAACAGCATTAAAAACAAAATAATGTAATAATTAGCATTGAACATCTTTAAATAACCCTTTAATCGGAATATTTTAAATTATATATCATGAACTTAATTTTACAATCAAACATTATTTGGCTGATAACCCGACAACCTTACCTACTATAACCAGTGTCGGCGGCTTTAAGTCCATTTCGCAAGCGTCTTTATATATGTTTTCCAATGTTGAAAAACATGACCTTTGATTTTTAGTAGTTCCTTCCTGAATCGCTACCGCAGGGGTGTCTTTATCTAATCCGTTCTTAATAAGATTATCGGTTATGCCGTCAAGGTTCGTAAGCCCCATATACAAAACCAAGGTGGTATCGGGACATGCTAGTCCTTTCCAGTCTAAATTGACCTCCTCACCTTTTTGTTTATGACCCGTAACAAACCTGACTCCCGTTGCAAGCCCCCTATGTGTAAGCGGAACGCCGCAATAGGCACTACAGCCGTCAGCCGCATTAACACCGGGAACAACTTCAAACGGAATATCGTGTTGAATCAGATACTCCACCTCCTCCCCTCCTCTGCCGAAGATAAAAGGGTCTCCGCCTTTCAATCTGACGACAATCTTGCCTTTCTTAGCCTCGGCAACCAGTGCGGAATTAATTTCGTCCTGCGTCATCACATGTTTTCTGCATGATTTTCCGGCATATATCCTTTCAACCGAATCAGGTATCAGGCTAAGGATTTCTTCGGATATAAGCCTGTCATAAATGACAATATCGGCAATTTCATTAATAAGACAAAATGCCTTAACGGTTAGCAGCCCTGCATCACCGGGACCTGCACCTACTATATAAACAAAAGGAGCGTCAGGTTTTGAGTATTTTATAACAATTCCCTAAAAAATCTTAATTGCCTTCGCAACGTTTTTTCATACGATTATAGGCGGCGGTAAAGCCTGACAATGAGTACCTGTCGATAGAGTATGTACCTTTTATTGAAGTACCCCTAATATCCAGATGGCTCTTTTTTATCATTAATGCAATCAACTCTTTGTCCTGCTTTGAGTCTTTAGCCCATGCCAACTCGCCTTTAGTGAACATTTCAAACTTATTGCCCTCTATATCAACCGCAACGTCGCTATTTAACTTATACTTATAACCTGAAGAGGCACTTACTTCAAAAACATCATCATTTAATCTGGTAACCAACAAGTAAGGATCTCCACGCTTAGTATAGTTGCCCGTTTTGCTTATAGGAAAGCTCGCCATATAGCAAGCAACCTTTCCTTGCAGATTTGTAGTATATACCGTCCAGTCCTTATACTCTTTGTCAACAACCTGAGCAAAAGCCACACCTGAATATGCTAATACGACAAAGCCGAATAACGGCGATAAAAAATTCTTTTTCATGAGGTAAAAGCCCTTCCTTACTATTAATACATTTAACAGAAATTAACCCTAATTTAATATCATTATAGATAACGCTTTAGAAGCTCTAAATCAAGTTGTTTATCGCAAAAATTATAACTATTTCAAAGCAATTTTATAACCGGTCTTATCGGTAATTATTATATCATTACCGATATCTATCTTTTTCCTTAAGCGATATATATGGGTTTCAAGTGTATGCGTGTCTACATCACCCGAATAACCGAAAACCAGCTCAAGCAGTTTCTTTTTATCTATAATATCAGGATAAGCATTAATCAATGAAACAAGTATCTTTGACTCGGTGTCGGTCAAATCTATCTTATCGCCGCCATTTATTAACTCATTACCTTTAAAATTAAATATAAAATCCTGAATTTTATATTTATAACCTAAAATTAAATTCTCAACAATAGCAAAAAGCGAATTTAATTTATAAGGAAGCTCAATATCCTTACCGACAAATATACAATTCTCATTTTTATAGTCGCTTTCACCGATATCACTTGCAACAACGGTAATATCGTTAACAGGCTTATTTTGAAGATATTCCGCCAATGAGTCATATTTAATGAAAAACAGCTCTGAGTTCAAACTGCTATAACCCGATAACAAGTCAAAAAAATCATCTTTTTTAGTAATTACGCTTACCTGCACACCATACCCGCTTGTATCTTGCTCATTTTTAATATAAAAACCTAAATATAATAAATTTTGGCATTGCTAACCAAAATAGTTAACACTCTTTAAGTTGCGTCATTCCTGTGAATTTACGTATGTAAATTATAGGGGAATCTCAGGTAATTTGAACAAGATTACCCTATAATTTTGTTATACAAAATTCGGGTAATGACGTAAAACTATTTTGGTTAGCAACGCCAAAATTCAAATTTACTATAACCTGAATATTAACTTGGAAATTATATGCTACTTGATAAAAAATCAAAGATATTATTATCAATTGAACGGGCTATAAACGAAATTAAGCTAGGACTTCCTGTAATTATAAAATCAGGAAATGAAGCAATATTAACAATTTCCCCTGAAACAGCTAATCGTAAACTACTGGAAAAAATCGCAAAACAGCACGAAGTAAAATTAACAATTACACAAAATAGATTGAATTTTATAAATAACAATAACAACGCAGCTTCAAATCAAACTATTGCTATTAGCCCACAAAATCTTTCGGATATTCCGCAAATTTGCGGACTTGAAGAAATATCACAAATTAACAGCACGGGCGGCAAGAAGGCTTCCGAAACTGAAAATGAGGCAATCGAGCTAAGCAGACTTGCCGAACTTATACCCTCAATGATAACATTTGATTATAATAACGAATATGACACGGAAAACATATCGGTAATAACAAAGGAAGAAATACACGAGTATAAACGCATAATATCTCTTGAGCTAAACGAAGCGTGTAGGACTAAGCTTACTTTAAGGCATGAAATACAAAGCGA
Source organism: Pseudomonadota bacterium (assembly GCA_027620075.1). NCBI lineage: Bacteria > Pseudomonadati > Pseudomonadota > Pseudomonadota bacterium. The sequence goes on from JAQCEY010000002.1 coordinate 218,051, forward strand.
GATTATAGCGTACAGGTCTAATATAGGTGGCAAGGAGCATTATGCGATAATGATAGGACAAATCTCTGACACCCCCATAATTAGGATACATTCATCTTGCTACACCGGTGATTTGCTTGATTCCCTAGCCTGTGACTGCCACGACCAGTTACATACCGCAATCGAGTTCATGAACAAAGAAGGCGGCGGCATTATATTATATATGCTACAAGAAGGCAGGGGAATAGGTCTTATTAATAAATTACGTGCATATACCCTGAAAGAAAAAGGATTTGATACGGTAGATGCTAACGAAGCTCTTGGATTCAACGATGATGAACGCCTATTTGAACCTGCCGCTACTATCTTAAAGAAGTTAAATATAAACCAAGTACAACTTCTAACTAACAACCCAAAAAAAGCAAAGGGTCTGGAGGAGTGCGGAATTAAAGTAATCAAATGCGTTCCGCATATTATGGAAACCAACAAACATAATGAAAGTTATATCAAAACAAAATCTGAACGACTCGGACACAAAATTTAACAGAAATAAAAAGCGAAAACGCTATACATGCGTTAATGTCAGTTGTTTTTGTATGAGTTATCTTATTTTAGAATCCTAATCTAATATTGTTTTTTTAAAATTTCCTTCCTTTTTTCCTTTAATATTATCTCTTTAAATTGCCTGAATAGTATCAATTCAAGATGAGGATATACGTTGTTAACTATCGTTTCCATTCCTGCCTGATTAGGGTGTATCCTGTCTGCCAATGTCAGGTCTGTATTTCCGGCGATATCTTTTAAAATGTTCGGGTATAATTCTATTTTGTATTTATCTGCAAGATATTCATACATACTTTGAAATTTATCCTGATATTGCGGGTGTGCCCCTTTTGGCAACTTTACCCCGGTTAATAGAATCTTCACATTGTTTTGTTGTAGCATTTGTACGATACTTGCCAGATTGGCATAGGTTGTCTGAGGTTTTAGTTGTGAAAAAGCATCATTTGACCCCAGTGCCAATATAACAATGTCAGGTTTAAAATCTAACACTATCTGCACTCTTTCAAGCGCAAGTTGCGTCGTTAGTCCCGTAAATGTTCCGTCAAGAACCTGTATATTGTCGTACCCTTCAGACTTCAATTTACGTTCAAGTGATTTTTTGAAAGTGTATTCTGCATCTAGACCCAATCCTGAGACCAGACTGTCTCCGAAAACTATTACTTTTACTAACTTCTGTTTATTTTTTGATTTAGTATCCGCATCACTTTTTTGGGAATATGCGACAGTTGTATCAAAAAAAAAGAAAAGAACAAAAAATATTACTAAATACTTCATTTAACTAATTTTATTTTTCTATAATCTAAAATATTATTCTATAACAAATTATAATCAAATTCAACTTACAATGAACGTTTCGTGTTATTTTCAATTGCAAAATTCATTTATGTAGTTTATCTACATGTACAAATATATAGAATACATAAAGGGTTTTAAGTTATGCATCTTACAAATGAGGTTAAGCAGATTTTAAGCGGTTATGAAAGTGATAACCCCGGAACAAAGACTAATTTATCCAGAATCTTAATGCACGGCAAGCTTGGCGGAACGGGGAAACTTGTTATACTTCCTGTCGATCAGGGATTTGAACATGGTCCTGCCAGAAGTTTTGCTCCTAATCCTGATGCATATGACCCTCACTATCATTATAAGCTGGCAATTGATGCAGGTTTAAGTGCATATGCCGCACCACTTGGAATGCTTGAGGCGGGAGCCGATACTTTTGCAGGTGCAATTCCTACCATTTTAAAGGCAAATAGCTGCAACTCGTTAGCACCGGGCATTAGAGATCAGGCTTTGACGGGAACTGTAAGAGATGCGTTAAGGTTGGGTTGTTCGGCTATCGGGTTTACGATATATCCGGGTTCGGATATGGCATTTAATATGATGGAAGAAATAAAAGATATGGCTTTAGAGGCTAAGGCTAATGGAATTGCCGTAGTTATATGGTCATATCCTCGTGGCGGTGAAATATCTAAAAAGGGTGAAACTGCCATAGATATAACTGCATATGCGGCACATATGGCAGCCTTGTTGGGTGCTCATATCATAAAAGTTAAGCCTCCTACGGACTATCTGGAGCAAGAAGAGGCAAAAAAAACTTATAAAGATAATAACATTGCAATTTCTACCATGAAGGAGAGGATAGCACATATTAAAACCGCTTCTTTTAACGGACGCAGGATAGTTGTGTTTTCAGGTGGTGCTAGTAAGGATACTGACGGCTTGCTAAATGAGATACGTGAAATACGAGATGGCGGCGGTAACGGCTCTATAATCGGTCGTAATACGTTCCAACGTCCTCGTGGGGAGGCAATAAACTTGTTGAACAGCATCATAGATATATACTTAGGTAAAAATTAATATGCCGGCAAAAAAGCAAAATAAGCTCAAAAAGTTATTAGCAAATCTCAGAAAGCCGAAGCCTACGGTTGCCGTATTGCGTCTAAGCGGCGTAATAGGTACGGTAGGTATGGCTAAAAAAGGGCTTTCACTTGACGAGTTAAATGAAGAGATAGAAAAAGCATTTGAATTGTCGGGGCTTAAAGCCGTTGCTTTACAGATAAATTCTCCCGGTGGCTCTCCCGTGCAATCTGAATTGATATATAAACGCATAAGAATGCTATCGGAAGAAAAGAAAATTCCGGTTTACTCATTTGTAGAGGACGTGGCGGCATCGGGCGGCTATTGGCTTGCCTGTACAGGTGATGAGATATATGCGTCTGAAAGCTCGATAGTGGGCAGTATAGGAGTTATTTCGTCAGGTTTTGGCTTTGTAGAGGCTATTAAGAAGCTCGGTATTGAACGCAGGGTATATACGCAAGGTGAAAATAAGTCGATTTTAGACCCGTTCCAAAAGGAAAACCCTAATGATATTGAGATTTTGAACAATCTACAAAAAGACGTGCATGAATCATTCAAGAATCTGGTTCGCACCCGTCGTGAGGGGAAAATAAAGAAAACCAACGAGAAAAAGCTGTTTAGCGGCGAGTTCTGGAACGGCGTAAAAGGAAAAGAGTTAGGGCTGATTGATGATATCGGCGATATGCACTCTGTTATAACTGAAAAATACGGCAAGAAAATTAAATTTGAGAAAATATCCAAGCCTCAAGGCTGGTTAAAGAAAAAATTGACGGGAGCGTCCCTGTCCGTAACTGACGGTATTACAAGCTCTATCGCCGAGAAAATTATCTGGAACCGTTTCGGGCATTAGAATAACAGATACTATAACATTTATGCTTATTATAGCAACAATGCTAACTCTTTACTTGAAAAACAAGTCTTTTTCGGCTACATATCAAACCATAATTATGTATTTAAAGAGTTTTAAAAATGAACGCTGCAAAAACTAAGGCTCCTCTGTCGTTTCAGGGAATGATAATGGCTTTACAACAATTCTGGACGGAACATGGTTGTATAATATTACAACCATACCACACCGAGGTTGGAGCAGGAACATTACACCCTGCAACGGTTTTAAGGGCTTTGGGTTCAGGTTCATGGAATGTTGCTTACGTACAGCCGTCAATCAGACCAAAAGACGGCAGATATGGTGAGAACCCTAATAGATTGCAGCATTACTATCAATATCAGGTGGTTTTGAAGCCCTCCCCTGAAAATTTACAGGAATTATACTTAAAAAGCCTGAGAGAAATCGGCATAGACACTATGAAGCATGATATCCGTTTTGTTGAAGATGACTGGGAAAATCCGACGGTAGGAGCTTGGGGACTAGGCTGGGAAGTCTGGTGTGACGGCATGGAAATATCACAGTTTACCTACATGCAGCAGGTTGGCGGAATTGACTGCTCCCCCATACCCGGTGAGTTAACTTACGGATTAGAGCGTATTGCCATGTATATTCAGGGCAAGGAAAGTGTTTATGATATATTATGGAATGATGAAGGTGTTTTATACGGCGATGTGTTTAAGCAAAATGAACGGGAGTTTTCAGCATATAACCTTGAATATGCAGATGCCGAGATATTATTCAGGCATTTTGAGGATTATGAAAGGGAATGTTTGTCATTAGTTGCAAAAAATCTTCCCCTTCCCGCTTATGACTTCGCCTTAAAAGCCAGCCACCATCTTAATCTGCTTGACGCAAGGGGGGTTATAGGTGTAACAGAGCGTGCGGCTTATATAGGTCGTGTAAGGACTTTGGCAAAGGCATGTTGTGAAAAGTGGGTTGAAAACTGCTAGGGTATAAAAAATGATTACAATGTTAAAGGCAAAATTGCACCGAGGTAAGGTTACTGAGGCAGACCTTAATTATGAAGGGTCGATAACCGTTGACCGTGACCTTTTGGACGCTGCCGGAATATTAGTTTATGAGCAGGTTGACGTTCTGAATATCAATAACGGCAACAGGTTTACTACCTATACGATTCCCGGTGAGAGGGGCAAAGGCGAAATATGTGTAAATGGGGCGGCTGCAAGGCTTGTCCAGAAAGATGATTTGGTGATAATCTGTTCATATACGCATATGGAAGAGGCAAAAGCTCGTAATTTCGAGCCAAGAGTTATCTTGTTAGATGAAAATAATAGAGTGAAAAATAATGGCACAATTGCTGCTTGAACTATTTAGTGAAGAAATCCCTGCCGGTCTTCAAATAAAGGCATGTAAGGATTTTGAAGAGGGTATCGGTCAGAAGCTGAATGATTCATCTATTGAGTTTGAGTCGGTAAATGCTTATTCTACCACAAGGCGTGTGGCTGTGGTAGTAGAAGGAATCCAAAGGACACAAAAAACAAGCATTGAAGAGCGTAGAGGTCCTAGGGTCGGCTCTCCAGATAAGGCTATTGAGGGTTTTTTAAGTTCAACCGGTTTAAAGATTGATGAATTAGAACAAAGAACGACAGATAAAGGCGATTTCTATTTTGCAGTCATAAAGAAGGAAAGTAAATCCGTATCCGATACGCTGGCTAAAGTTTTACAGGATTTTATATCGTCATACACATGGGCTAAGTCAATGTATTGGGGAGAACATAAGATTCGCTGGATTCGCCCCCTGCATAATATACTCTGCCTGTTCGACGGTGATGTTTTGCCGATACAGTTCGGTCATATAACTTCAAATAACAAAACTTCAGGACATAGATTCTTAGGTAAAAAGGATATTGAGGTAACTGATTTTTCTGATTATAAGCAAAAATTAGAACAAAATTCGGTTATTTTGGATATCGAAGACCGTAAGGAAATTATTTCAAAAAAAATAAACGAGCTTGCAAAATCAGTCGGTTTAAAAGTAAAAGAAGATTCTAAGCTTCTTGAGGAAGTTGCCGGATTAGTTGAGTTTCCCGTTCCATTGCTCGGCACTATTGAAGAAAAATTTATGTCGGTTCCGCAGGAAGTTTTGATAACTGCAATGCGTTCGCATCAAAAGTATTTTTCCGTAGTTGACGATAAGAAGAAAATCGCACCTTATTTTATTACCGTTTCAAACATAAAATCATCTGACGACGGTAAGCAGATAATTGCCGGAAATGAACGGGTTCTACGAGCCAGACTGGAAGATGCTAAGTTTTTCTGGGATACCGATAGAAGAAACACGCTTGAGTCAAAAATAGAATCCTTGAACAAGGTTATATTCCACGCAAAGCTAGGTACGGTTGCACAAAAAGTTTCACGCATTACCGATTTGTCAAAATTTTTAGCAGTATGGGTTCCGCATGCAAATCTGGTGTTAGTAGAAAGGGCTGCAAAATTAAGCAAAGCCGATTTAACTACTGAAATGGTCGGCGAATTCCCTGAGTTGCAAGGCTTTATGGGAAGCTATTACGCCATAGAAAGCAAAGAAGATAACGAAGTAGCCGATGCGATAAAAGAGCATTATAAACCCGTAGGACCTAATGATGCATGCCCGAAAGCCCCTCTAAGCGTAGCTGTGGCAATTGCGGATAAGATAGATACTTTAGTCGGATTATTTGCTATAAATGAGAAGCCTACAGGCTCAAAAGACCCCTACGCACTACGCCGTGCCGCATTGGGCGTTATTCGTCTTATTGTTGAAAATAAACTGCACGTTCCTCTGAAGTTGTTGATTGAAAAGTCAATGTCAAAATATCCTCCGGCATTATTTAAAATAGAATCACAAAATAAAAAACGTAAGTTGATACCGGTAGGTGGAAAAAAACGAAATGCTAAGTTCAGGCAGCTTAGGACTACGAAAGAACTACTTGATTTTATTGCAGATAGATTGCGTGTCCTGTTAAAAGACCGGAATATCCGTCATGATATAATTCAAGCAGTTTTTGATGACGGCAATGAAGATGATTTAACCCGTCTTGTAGCAAAAGCCGAGGCTTTACAGGATTTTTTAGACAAAGAGGACGGGATCAACCTGCTTGCCGCATATAAACGGGCTACTAATATAGTGTTAGCAGAGGAAAAAAAGGACAACGTATCCTATTTTGAAGAGCCTGATGTAGGCTTTTTAGAAGCAGGTGAAGAAAAATCCATATATAAAATATTCAACGAAATAAAACCTGTTATCAAACAGGCTTTAAAAGATGATGATTTTGTACTTGTAATGAAAGAGTTGGCAAAGCTTCGTAAACCGGTTGATGAATTTTTTGATAATGTTACCGTTAACTGTGAAGATAAGGATATTAGAAAAAACAGGTTATACCTTCTTTCCCAGTTGCGTGAGTTTTTGAATAATGTTGCTAACTTTAGTAAAATAGAGGGTTAAGCAATCCGAAACATCAAAAACGGTACAAAAAAGATAATTTAACCTTGCAAAAAGACATCTATTGTCTTATTAACGCAAAACAAAACTTTTAGTTTTGTCGGAGGATTAATTCTAATGGGTATTACACATATGAATAAATGGGTCTATAATTTTGGAGATGGTTCGGCAGAAGGAAACGCAGGCATGAAAGAATTGCTTGGCGGAAAGGGGGCTAACCTTGCTGAAATGTGCTCTTTAGGGCTTCCTGTTCCTCCGGGATTTACAATAACTACCGAAGTTTGTACTGCCTATTATGAAAATAACCGTAATTACCCTGCCGACCTTGAAATGCAGGTTAATGAGGCTTTAACTAAAATTGAAGACACTTTAGACAAAAAATTCGGTGATGCACAAAACCCTTTACTGGTTTCTGTGCGTTCGGGTGCTAGGGCATCAATGCCCGGTATGATGGATACGGTTTTAAACCTAGGCTTAAATGATGCTACTGTTGAAGGTCTGGCTCAAAAAAGCGGCAATGAAAGATTCGCATATGATAGCTACAGACGCTTCATACAAATGTATTCTGACGTGGTTTTAGGTGTTGACCACTATCACTTTGAGGATTTGTTAGAACAGAAAAAACAGGATAAAGGTGTTTTTCAAGATACCGATCTTGATTCTGAAGATTTAAAGGATTTAGTTTCCCAATATAAGCTGAAAGTTGAAGAAGAAATAAGCAAAGAGTTCCCGCAGGACGTAAACGAGCAGATTTGGGGGGCTATTAATGCGGTGTTCGGTTCATGGATGAACTCACGTGCAAAAACATACAGGCGACTTAACGAGATTCCTGAAAGCTGGGGAACTGCCGTTAACATTCAGTCTATGGTATTCGGTAATATGGGTAGTGATTGTGCTACCGGGGTTGCGTTTACACGTAATCCGTCAACAGGAGATAATGAGTTTTATGGTGAATATCTCGTAAATGCACAAGGAGAGGACGTTGTAGCAGGTATAAGGACTCCTCAACAGATAACTATTGACGGTAAGAACAAACAAGATAGCGACCTTCCGGCTATGGAAGAAGAGATGAATGATGTTTATAAGGAACTTGTAGATGTTTATAAAAAGCTTGAAAAGCATTATAAGGATATGCAGGATATTGAGTTTACCGTTCAGGATCGCAAATTATGGATATTACAAACCCGTAACGGAAAAAGAACAGCTGCGGCGGCTATAAAGATAGCCGTTGATATGGTAAATGAAGGGATTATAAGCAAAGAAGAAGCTATAAGCAGAATTGACCCTGCTTCACTTGACCAGTTATTACACCCTACTCTTGACCCGAAAGCACATCGCAGAGTAATTGACCGAGGTCTTCCGGCTTCTCCGGGGGCTGCATCGGGTGCGGTTGTATTTACCGCCGAAGACGCTGAAAGAAAAGTAGCTTTAGGTGATAAGGTTATTTTAGTGCGTATCGAAACAAGCCCCGAGGATATTCACGGTATGCACGTTTCAGAAGGTATATTAACTGCTCGTGGCGGAATGACATCACATGCGGCGGTTGTGGCGCGTGGCATGGGTAAGCCATGTGTTTCAGGTGCAGGCGGCGTTAGGATAGATTACAAGACTAAAACTTTCAAAGCCGGGAATACGGAAGTATCCGAAGGTGATATAATTACTATTGATGGCTCTAGCGGAGAGGTTATTTTAGGTAGCGTTCCTACAATTCAGCCTAATTTATCAGGTGATTTCAGCCAGATTATGAAATGGGCAGATGATGTGCGTGACTTAAAAGTGCGTACTAATGCGGAAACTCCCGAAGATGCGGCTACCGCAAGAAAATTCGGTGCCGAGGGTATCGGTCTTTGCCGTACCGAGCATATGTTCTTTGATGCAAGCCGTATTGTTTCAGTGCGTGAGATGATATTAGCGGAAAATGAAAAGGGTCGCCGCAAGGCATTAGCAAAATTGCTACCTATGCAACGAGAGGATTTTGTCGAGCTATTTAATATAATGGAAGGTCTACCGGTTACTATCCGCCTTCTTGACCCTCCTTTGCATGAGTTCTTACCACACACCGCTTTAGATATGGAAGAAGTTGCAAAGTCAATCGGTGTTAGCGTCGATGATGTAAAAAGGCGTGCCTCACAACTTGCCGAGCATAATCCGATGCTTGGGCATAGAGGGTGTCGCTTGGGCATAACTTACCCTGAGATATATGAAATGCAGTCAAGAGCTATTTTTGAGGCCGCCGTTCAGGTAAGCAATGAGGGAACTTCAGTAATTCCTGAAGTGATGATTCCTTTGGCGTTAAGCAAAAAGGAGCTGGAAATATTAAAAGCCGTTATTGTTAAAGCCGCAAATGCAGTGTTTGAAGAAAAAGGCAAAAAGATTGATTATCTTGTAGGAACAATGATAGAGCTTCCTCGCGCCGCTTTAAAAGCAAATGAGTTAGCCGAAGAAGCGGAGTTCTTTAGCTTCGGCACTAATGACCTTACGCAAACTACGCTTGGAATTTCACGTGATGATTCGGCTTCATTTATAGGTGCTTATAAAGAGGCGGGTATTTTTGAGCATGATCCGTTCGTGCGTCTTGACAGAGAAGGTGTCGGTGAGTTGATATCAATTGCTGCGACACGTGGACGCAAAACAAGAAAGGATATTAAGCTCGGTATATGCGGAGAGCATGGCGGAAACCCTGATTCCGTACATTTCTGTCAGGAAATCGGTTTAAATTACGTTTCTTGCTCGCCTTATCGTGTTCCTATAGCAAGGCTTGCTGCGGCACAGGCTGCTTTGGCAAATAAAGCAAAGGCTAAAAAAGTAGCTTAAAACTCGTCATACAATTATAGTAAATTAACTTTTCAACAACGCTGTCATCCCCCGAATTTTCGCAGAAAATTATAGGGGGATCTCATTTAAATTTATAGAGATACGTACCCGTACAAGGTGGATATAACAATTCTTTCTGAAAAGTTAAATTACTATATTATACGGTTAGTTTATCTTAAAGCGAAATCAGCTTCTCGGCTGCCGAGCGTGCCTCGGTAGTAATTTCATCACCTGCAAGCATACGTGCTATTTCTTCACGTCGCTCATCTAAAGTAAGAGGGCGGACATTGGTGTTTGTCCGATTTTTCGTTTGGATTTTTTCTACCTTTAAATGGTAATTACCCTTTGATGCAACTTGTGGCTGGTGGGTTATAGCAAATACTTGCAATTTATTTCCTAGCTTTGCAAGCCTTTTGCCTACTGCGTCAGCTACCGCACCGCCAATGCCCGTATCAACTTCATCAAATATCATGGTGGGAACGGACTTTACATCCGATAGCACCACTTTTAATGCCAATACGAATCTTGACAACTCGCCGCCTGACGCAATTTTAGAAATAGGGGCAAATGGTGCGCCGGGGTTGGTTTTTACAAGAAAGTTGACTTTGTCAAAACCGTCCGCCCCCCATCTTTCCTCTGTTTTTTGTTCGATTTCTACTTTTAATTTGGTATTTTCCATTTTTAGCGGGGCAAGTTCTTCCATTAACGCCTTTTCGATTTTTTTTGCAGCTATTGTTCTGGATTTATTTAATTCCGTAGCCGCCTCAATATATTTTATCTTTGCCGCTGCAACTTCTTTTTCAAGATTAGCTATTATTTCATCTTTATTGGCTATTGAATCCAGCTTTATTTTTACTTGCTCAATATATTCCTCCAAATTGTCGGAGATTACATTGTGTTTTCTGGCTGCGTCTTTTAGTGCAAAAAGCCTTTCTTCAATTTCTTCCGGATTTTCTGCGGAATCATCAATCTTTGATGCTTCGTTATTTAAAAGGTGAACTGCCTCGGTAACCTCAATAATTGCCCTGTCGATAACCTGTGATATCTCATCAAATTTAGGGTTAATATCAACCGAGCTTATCAGAGTGTTTTGTACAGACCTTAAGATATTTTCTACATTCCCCTCTTCTAGCAAAACAAACGACTTGTTAATCGCCTCAATAGACTTATCTCTGTTTAACAACATATTACGTTTTAAAGTTAACTCATCTTCCAGACCTTTTCTAGGTGATAATGCCTCAAGTTCCCGTAGGACAAATTTTAGGTATTCTTCATCAGATGCAGCTTTGGCTTCAGATTCTTTAAGCTCGGTTAATTTGTTTTTTAAAGAGTTATATTCCTGATAAGCATTTTTAGTTTTTGATAATTCTTTATCATTTTTAGCGAATTGATCTAATAAAAAGCGGTGTGTTTTTGGATTGAGCAAGCCTCTTTGGTCGTGCTGACCGTGTATTTCTATAAGTTGCTGGGCAAAAGTTGAAACAAAACCGGCACTTACGGGGCAGTCATTTATGAAAGCCTTGCTTTTGCCGTCATCAAATATAACACGCCTTAAAAGAACTTCTTCATCTACATCAATACCTTGCTCGGCTAACAGGTTTTTTAATAACGGATTATTGGAAATGTTAAAACTTGCGGTAACCGAGCCTTGCTTCTCCCCTGCCCTTATTAACGATGTTGAGCTTCTGTTTCCTATAGCAAGCCCAAGCGAATCAAGCAATATTGACTTACCGGCTCCTGTTTCTCCTGTTAAAACGCAAAATCCATTATCAAAAGGTATATCCAGTTTGTCGATTAATACTATATTACTTACATATAGATTTGTTAGCATATTATTCTTTGTTATTTTTATATTTTCTTAAATTTCGCATCCACGTTTTTTCTTCTTTATCCTCTTTTACAGTACCGTCTATTTCATCTGAAAGGTCTTGTGTATCGTCACTTTTCGGACTTGTTTTACTAAATATATCCAAGCTTCCCCAGCTAGAAAAATCGTACCACTTGCCTTTTATATCCTTTTGAGCATCGGCAGTGAGTTTCTTACCTTCAAGTATGCGGTAGGTTTTCGCATACCACGGGCTGTCAGGAAAGTTATATCCTAATACCGCACCATATTTTACAGCTTCTTCACGCACCCCGAGTATAGTATAAGCCTCAACTAATCTGTGCAGGGCTTCGGGTACATGTGAAGTTGTTTGATAATCTTTTACAACATTCTGGAAACGGTTAATTGCAGCTATGGTATTGCCTTGTTTTAAATAGAAACGCCCGACATTTACTTCCTTTCCTGCCAAATGGTCAACTACCAGATCAAGTTTTAGCCTTGCATCATTGGCATATCTGCTGTTTGGAAATCTTGATATAACCTCCTGTAGTGCCGAACGTGCATAAATAGAATTGCCCTGATCTTTATCTACGGTTGAGATTTGTCTATAAAAACTTAAAGCCCTCAAATAATATGCATAAGCAATATCTTCGTTACCGGGGTGCAGTTTTGTGAATCTTTCGAGCTTCAAAAGTGCGTCGTCATATTGCTCATCTTTAAAGCTTGAATATGCAGACATTATCTGTGATTTTGTCGCCCACTTGGAATAAGGGTATGTTCTTTCAACTTCCTCAAACCCTTCAATAGCATCATCATAATTTCTTCTGTCTAAGTTTGTGATAGCTTTATTATACATAGCCTCAACTGAAATAACTTCCTCGACTTCATCTTTCTTTTTTAAGGCAGAACAGGAAGTGATTAAAAATATGCAAACTATTGAAGAAAATATTTTAAAGAAATTCATATCCATATGCTCCGCTATGTCTATTTTCATACTAAATTTATTTCAGTACGACAAGTTACACTGATAAAGTTCACTATAGGAAATAACTTAATAATTTCCAGTAAATTAATCAATCCCCACCAGAGAATTTGCAAAAGATTCCGCATTGAACGGTTTCAGGTCTTCTATGGACTCACCGACACCGATTGCATGTATGGGCAATGCAAATTGTTTTGCAAGGCTTACAACAACTCCACCCTTTGCCGTGCCGTCAAGTTTAGTAACGATTATACCGTTAAGATTGACCATTTCGCCAAAAACTTTAACCTGACTATTGGCATTTTGCCCTGTAGTTGCATCAAGCACTATAATGCTGTTATGCGGAGCTTCTTCATCAAGTTTTTTTATTACTTTGATAATTTTAGTGAGTTGCTCCATAAGATTTTTTTTATTTTGCAGTCTTCCTGCGGTATCTATCATCAGAATATCTGCATTTTCTTCTTTTGCTTTAACAAAAGCCTCGTATGCAACGCTGGCAGGGTCAGCCCCTTCTTTGCCTTTTATTAAAGGACAACCCGAACGCTCCGACCAAACTTCAAGCTGCTCGACTGCTGCTGCACGGAAAGTGTCACACGCTGCTATTACGACCTTCTTGCCTTCTTTTTTATAGTTATTGGCTATTTTTCCGATAGTTGTAGTTTTCCCCGTTCCGTTAACTCCGCACATTAATATTACCTGCGGCTTTTTCCCCGTTAACTGTATGGGCTTTGCCACCGGTTCAATTATTCGGGCTATATATTTAGCCAAATCCTGCTTTATTTCCTCGGTTGTTACTTCCTTATCAAACTTATCTTTCGCTATTTTTGAAGTAATATAAGAAGCAGTTTGCACGCCCATATCGGAAGTTATTAAAAGGTCTTCTAAATCCTGCAATGTGTCATCATCAAGTTTTTTTCTGACGAAGATATCTTTAATGCCGTCATTTAGCTTTGAGGAGCTTTTATTTAGACCTTGCTTTAGTCTTTTAAGCCAGCCTTTTTGCTCGGCTTCTTCAGATTGCGGAGGTGTTTTTGAAGGCTCGGCAATTAAAGGCTCTTCTATCTGTGTTTGTGCAATAGTAACTTGTTCCGGCTCGTTTGCCGTATCATTATTTTCAGTTATAGGCGACTCGGAAGGAATCGGGTCAGAGGGCTGATCTTCCTGGGCATTTACCGCCTCAGGATTAATATCTTTTTTTTCTTTTTTCTTTTTTTTCCCGAATCCAAACATATCTTATGCAGCCTTATCTTTACTGCTTTTTTTCTTAGGCTTTAAATAATGCTTCAGATACTCGCCTGTAATACTATTCTTGCTAGCAGCTATTTCTTCAGGAGTACCGAATCCCACAAGGTTTCCGCCCTTATCACCGCCACCCGGACCTATATCAACTATATGATCGGCAGTTTTTATCACATCAAGGTTATGCTCTATCACTATAATGGTATTGCCGCCATCTACTAATTTATGAAGCACTTTTAACAACTTACCGATATCTTCGGCATGAAGACCGGTTGTCGGCTCATCAAGTATATATAAGGTACGTCCTGTAGAACGCTTGGAAAGCTCTTTGGCAAGCTTAACCCTTTGTGCCTCTCCACCCGATAAAGTCGTAGCGGATTGCCCCAGCTTAATATAGCCTAGCCCCACTTCCTTTAGTGCTTCCATTTTTTCTTTGATAACAGGAACTTTAGCAAAAAATATGTCGGCTTCTTCAACATTCATATTAAGAACGTCAGCTATAGATTTGCCTTTATATTTTACTTCCAAAGTTTCACGGTTATAACGCTCCCCATGACAAGCGTCACAATTTACATAGACATCAGGCAGGAAGTGCATTTCAATTTTTATCAGACCGTCACCCTGACAAACTTCACAACGACCGCCTTTTACGTTAAATGAGAAACGACCCGGTTTATATCCCCTCGCCTTTGATTCCGGCAGGTTTGTGAACCAGTCACGTATAGGACCGAAAGCCCCTGTATAAGTTGCCGGATTTGAGCGCGGCGTTCTACCTATCGGTGATTGGTCTATCTCGATTATCTTATCTATTGTTTCTAATCCGGTTATGGAATCGTGCATTCCGGGAGTTACTTTAGTGCCGTTTAGTTTTTTAGTAACGGCTTTATATAATGTTTGTATCACAAGGCTTGATTTACCGCCGCCCGATACGCCTGTTACACATGTAAACGCACCCAGTGGCAGGGTTACATCAATATTTTTCAGGTTATTTGCCCTTGCACCCTTTATTTTTATTGATTTTTTCTCACTCCAACTTCTGCGTTTTTCAGGTATAGGAATAGATTTTTTACCGCTTAGATATTGACCCGTAATACTTTCCTTGCTTTTCATTACTTCTTCGGGAGTACCTTTTGCAATGATATTACCGCCGTGGATACCCGCACCAAGCCCCACATCAATAAGGTAATCCGCCTGACGCATGGTGTCTTCATCATGCTCTACCACTATAACGCTATTACCTAAATTTTTTAGTCCTTGCAGTGTATTTAAAAGCTTTTGGTTATCGCACTGGTGCAGACCGATTGAAGGCTCGTCCAACACATACAAAACACCGCTTAAGCCAGAACCTATTTGAGATGCAAGCCTTATACGCTGGCTTTCTCCACCTGATAGCGTTCCCGATTCACGGTTTAACGTCAGATAATTCAATCCGACATTATCCAGAAATTCCAATCTTTTATTTAACTCTCTTAATATGCGTTCGGATATTGCTTTTCTTGTTTCATCTAATTTATCATACAAGCTGCCGAACCATTCTACGGCTTTACTGATAGTGAAATTTGCAGTTTCTCCGATATTTAACCCTTCAATTTTCACACAAAGAGATTCAGGTTTTAATCTGTGTCCGCTACATGCGTGACATTTTGTAAGATCCTGATATTTCTCCAACTCCTCACGCAACCATGAGCTATCAGTTGATTTCCAGCGTTTATTTAAGCTATTTACAACACCTTCAAACTCTTTTTTAAGCGTGAAGCTTCTTGAGCCTTCGTCATAATCGAATGTTATTTCTTCTTCGCCTGAGCCGTAAAATATAACTTCTTTGATATTCTCCGGCAAATCTTTGAAAGGCGTGTTTAAGTCAAATTTGTAGTGCTTAGCCAGCCCATGTAATGTTTGATCGACCTGACGTGAGTTAGCCTGCGCCCAAGGTGCTATCGCCCCTTTGTTCAGTGCTATGTTGTCATGCGGTACTATCAGCCTAGGGTCAAAGAAAACTTCTGTTCCAAGACCGTCACACTCGGTACATGCACCGTAAGGGCTGTTGAATGAGAACATTCTAGGCTCGATTTCCTCTAATGTAAAACCTGATACCGGACATGCAAATTTTTCAGAAAATACGATTCGCTCGCCTTTGGAGTAATTGCCTTTATAATCTTTAGGAAGGCTGACTATATCGACATATAGTATTCCGCCTGATATACCGAGCGATGTTTCTATTGAGCTAGGCAAGCGATTGCCCAAATCTTCTGCTACTGCAATACGGTCAACAACCACTTCCATATTATGGTGTTTATTCTTATCAACGGTTGGTAGGTTTGTAACTTCATGCAGCTCACCGTCAATCATAAAACGAGTAAAGCCCTGCTTCTTAAGTTCAAGTATCTCACGGCTATGCTCGCCTTTTCTTCCCCTTATAAACGGTGCTAATATATATAACTTAGTGCCTTCAGGAAGGGTCAATATCCTATCGACCATTTCAGAGATGCTCTGGCTTTTTATCGGTTGTCCGGTAGTTGGTGAATAAGGCACACCTATGCGTGCAAACAAAAGACGCATATAGTCATATATTTCGGTAACCGTAGCAACCGTTGAGCGTGGGTTTCTCGATACCGTTTTCTGGTCTATCGCAATGGCAGGTGAAAGCCCTGATATTGATTCTACATCGGGTTTGCCTTGCATTTGCAGGAACTGTCTGGCATAAGACGATAAACTTTCTACATATCGCCTCTGCCCTTCTGCGTAGATAGTATCAAAAGCAAGTGATGATTTGCCCGAACCGCTCAGTCCGGTTATAACAACCAGTTTATTTCTAGGAATGTCTATACTAATATTTTTTAAGTTGTGTTCTTTTGCACCGACTACTTTGATGAATTCTTCCATTTTGCCTCTTAAGATATAGTATAACTTCCAAGCTGTGCATTTTACATACATATCCCACAATAAGCAAGGAGTGAATGTAAGTTATGCCGGGGAGCGTTCAATAAACATTGATTGAGCCACGCTGCACTTGTTTGTTGCATCTAAAACACAACAAAACACACTCCTTTTTACACTGCATTAATTAACTTCCCTGCACGAAAATATTGTATTATCTGATACAAAGCAGCATTAGTAATTTTCTCCTGAGCCTGCAACGTAGAATCTGCGATATGATTTGTTAATATGCATTTATTATTCTTATCGGCTTTGACAAACGGCTCTATCAGATCCATATCACCGTCTATCGCTGCTGCGGTTAATATTCCCGAATTCAAAGCTTCTTCAAAATCGGTGGGGTTTATCAATTGCGGTCTTGCTGTATTTATTAACACACTGCCTTTTTTCATTAGCGAGAATTTTGATTTATCAAAAAAACCCTTAGTCTCCTTGGTTAAAGGGACGTTTAAGGAAATAATATCCGGTTTTGCCTTGAGTAACTCTTCCACAGAGTCATATCTTTTATAAGGAAGGTCTTTTTTGCTTCTGTTAAAATAAGATACCTTCATGTCAAACCCTTCACACATTCGGGCTAAGTTCGTACCTATATTACCCATACCTATAATAGCTATCTTTTTTTTAGATAATTCCTGCCCCTGATAATATGAAGGATCTTTTGTTGTATTATTTCTAACATCATTGTTAGAAAGGGAAATTTGCCTGTTCGCAACAATCTCCATCATAAGGGCAAAGGTATATTCTGCGGTAGATACGCTATTTTCCCCCGGAGTGTTCTCAACAACGATATTAAGCTTCTTAGCGGTTTTTACATCAATTGCATTCATTCCGCTGCCGCCTCTGACAATTATTTTTAAATTTTTAGCCAGTTCCATTACTTTTGCCGGAACTTCCCGCGGTCTTACAACTAAGCCGTCATAATCTCTAATTACTTTTTCAATATCTCCTTGCATATAATCGGGGCAATATGCGAAATGTATTTCTTTTTCACTAATATTTGCGGGTATGGGGTTCTTTATATGCACATACACACCTTTTTCGTTTTCCTCAAAGCTCATTAGAGTTCCTATATCCAATGATTCCGCAATAAGAATTTTTACCATATGATTTACTCCTAATTAATTTTGCACAATAATTGTTCTACATGACTCTTGTAAACATAAAAAAATTGCGATAAGTATATATCTATTATGAATATAAACCCTTTTATAGACCTTATAGCTACGGTATTTCGCATCTACGGGTGGATAATGTTCGCTTGGATTATCGTTAGTCTATTGCTGACGTTTAACGTAATTAACAGACACAATCAGTTTGTTGCCAGATTATATGAGGCACTATTCAAAATGACCGAGCCTCTCTTGCGCAGAATTCGCCGCTGGATGCCTGATTTGGGAGTTATAGATATATCACCGATAGTGGTATTCTTAGGAATCGAATTCATGATTCAAGTCTTATACACATATTTTTATAAATACGGCACATATTAATAAAAAATTAACCAAAAAATTGTTCAAATAACAACTTTTACATGCTATAGTAGAATCGTAATTTATAATAAAATATTGTATTAGATTATATAAATATGCATAGACTTGTAATTCTAGTATTGTTTGTATTACTATCCACAAAATCATACGCACAGGATAAAGTAGTATCATCTGACATATCGGTTTCAGATATAAAAGAACACATTAAGTCAGAACGAACGGTCTTGCGTGGAAAGTACAAGGTTGATATTCCGCTAAAATTTAAAAAAGAGTCTTCAATATACGCTACAAGGTACGGTAATACTAAAGAAGTGCTAAACTTAAACGGCTTGTCACTATCGGGAATGGACTTACGAGGCACTAGTTTTACAATGGCAAGCATGATAAAAACCGACCTAAGTGACGCAGACCTTTCAAATGCGGATTTGGTATATGTTGACTTAACCGGGGCTAATCTTAGCAACGCCAATCTTAGCAAAGCAGATTTCAGCAATGCCGTTTTTGATTCGACAAAACTAAAGGGTGCAAATTTTGATGGTACAAATCTTTTTGGGGCTAAGTTTATTAAAATTGGGGACTTAACGCAAGATGAGATTAATAATTTAAAAAAACGCACTAATTCTTATGTAGATTTAGAAAGAGAACCGTTACCTGATTATTATAAATTTGATAAGTAATTGGGGTTATTGAATTAGTATAGGCTAAATAAGCCTCCTTTTTAATTTTTTACTAACTCAACAAAAGTTGTCGTATTTATAACATGCTCCATCTCATTACCTTCTTTCCTTAACAGCTCTACTTTGCCGATATATTTGCCTAAAACCCATTCGGTATCTTTATGTTTATAACCGATAAACTGAAAGTTATGCCTACGATTTTTAGTAAACGGTCTTGTTTCGGTCTTAATTACTTCACCCCTTGGGTTTATTATAGATAATTTCAATCGATCACCCGCCACTATCCCGAATATATCGACCCAGAATACCATTAGCTTAGAATCATATTTTATCATCTTTCTGCTGAACTTCCCCTCTCTTGCTCCCTGCGAGTGAGGCACTTTCTCCGAAAAACCCATTGTGAGCAAAGACGTTGAGATATATTCCAACCTTTTTTCAGTTTGCTTATCCCATAAAGGATATATATCCAAGCTATCACAAGGCACATTTATTTCACCGGTAATAGGGTTGTCACCGGTGAACGGGTCAACGGGCTGTCCGTTTAAACTAACGGTAAACTCAAGGTATGGGAAAGAAGTAATTCCGGAAAGACCGACCTGACCTATAATCTCCCCTTTTTCAACATAATCACCGACTTTTTTAGTGATAGAACCGTTCATCAAATGGCAGTATTCGGTCTTATATCCTCTTTTATGGTCTATTATAACTCCGTTGCCACACTCACGCCCTCTTACAGCCTCTTCGCCTATCAGGTCAACACTTATATCGCTCATGCCGTCCCTAATAAAAACAACAGTACCGGAGTCCGATGCCACAACATTAACTCCATCTTTCATTTGAGTATGGCTTCTGAGCATAAAATCAGTGCTTTTATGATTATCATAGCTTAGCTTACCGCATGTGTGGTCGGTATAAATATCCTCTTCTATGCTTTTATCATAGTAGTTAAAAATTATGCATTCCTCACCGTAATCGCATGCGATAGGTATGCCTAAATCCAATGCATAAGCATGAAAATTATAAGAAATTACCGATAATACCGCTAAAAGCTTTTTCATATAAAGCTACTCAAGCATTTTCAATGTCTTTGATAAAAACTCTCTTCTGTACAAAACTATAACAACAACAACACTTGCAATCATAAGCAGTATAGGGCTTATAAACCAGCATATCCCCACAAGACCGAAATAATACGACCTCATTCCTTTATTGAAATGCATACTGGTGTTATAAATCATGTCCGAAATATTTTTTATATATTTATTTGCTTTTTCAGTGTCCTCTTGTGATGATTTTTCATCATCAATCCTAGGTGCCGATACCATTAAAACAATAGTAAAATTGAACTGGCGAATCACCCACGTAAATTTAAAAAACGAAAAAATAAAGATTAACAACATTGACAACGTCTTAAAAAACCATGTTGTTAAATTCATATGCTCCGCAAAAGGCAGTGAATCTATCATTTCAATAGCTCTATTACCGTAACCTAAAAGTGCGAACAGACCTCCTATTATCAAAATAGAAGTCGACGCAAAGAAAGTCGCACTTTGTATCAGGCTTGCAATAATCCGAATATCGACTAGCCTGTCTTCCCTTCTCATTAGGGAGTTTACCCAGTTTATACGGTGCTTATGCATTGCCGTAACAAGGTTAACGTCTTTGTGTCTATCTGCAAATAACGAGTAGCCCGACCATATTACGAAAAACCATAATAAGGCTATAATATCCAGAAGATATATATCAAAAATTCTTGTCATTCAACGTTACCTAGTAATCCTTGTGTAGCCAGTTTTACATCAGACTGCGACATGATAGAATCGCCGACCAAAAATGCCCAAACCCTAGATTCGTTCATTCTAATAATATCAGCGTATCCATAGATGCCGCTTTCGCTTACCACAACTTTTTCATCAGGCATAAGCGGAGCAAGTCTTTCAGTATTTGCAAGATCGACTTCCATTGTTTTTAAATTGCGGTTATTGATTCCTATTAATACGGACTTTAATTTTAACGCTTTTTTCAAATCCTGCTCGTCATGCACTTCAATCAAAACATCAAGCCCAAGCTCAATTGCTTTTTGTTCAAGTTCTATCGCTTTATTTACATCTAAAACAGCCATAATCAAAAGAATACAATCCGCTCCTATAGCCCTTGATTCTACTACCTGATACGTATCTAAAATAAAGTCCTTCCTAAGCACCGGAAGCTTACATGCATCTTTAACTATTTTTATATATTCATCATTACCCTGAAAATAATGCTCGTCGGTAAGAACGGAAATACATGTTGCACCGCCTTGCTCATAGGCTTTTGCTATCTCGGAGGGTTCAAAATAATGCCTTATCACTCCTTTACTCGGAGAAGCTTTTTTAGCCTCTCCTATTAATGCATTCTCGCCTGATTGGATTTTAGCTATTATACTTTGAACAAAACCTCTTGTTTCAGGCAATGATTTTATCTTCTCTAATAATTGCTCTTCAGATATTAATGCTTTCTTAGATTTTATATGTATTTTTTTATCTTCACATATCGCACTTAAAACATCACCTGATTCTTTTATTATCGACTCTATTTCCGCTCCCGTATGTTCGGCAAGAACATCGGCCTCATCTTCAGCTAGTTCAATTTTATCGGTAATGATGCTTATTTCCTGTTCTTGGTTTTCTTCCGAATCATATTCATCAGCAAGCTCGTCCTGAACAATTTCCTCATGCTCAAGGTTAACTATTTCAATGTCGGTATTATCAACTTTAGTTTTTTTCTTAACTTTACCGGCAGCCTTATTATCTTCGGATATAATATCTATCTTATCCTCAGGAACGTGATTAGTTTCAGAAGCGATTTGCTCATAATCGCTTTCTTCTTCATCATTAATTTTTAAATTATCATCAGATTCGGTGATATCGTGACTGCTCATTTTTAAAATCCATATAAGATAAATCGGATAAAGTATTTTTATACTTATACATCAGGTAGTACAAAAATATAAGGTAAAATTTTATTTTTCTTATGAGTTAGTAATTGCACATAATTTCATTAATGCGTCATTTGCCGCACCTGACTCTATTGACTCACTAGCTTTGACGATACCGTCTTCTATATTTTTTGCAACACCCGCAACCACCAAAGCCGCAGCAGAGTTTAGCAATACGATATCCCTATAAGCCTCTTTTCCTTTGTTCATTAGCAAATGTTTTAAATGCTGTGCGTTTACGTTGGGTTCACCGCCTTTTAAATCATCGGATTTTGCTTTTTTTATTCCAAAATCACTCGGTTCAATTTCAAATTTCCTTACCCTGCCACCTTTTAATTCCGCCACAAATGTTTTGCCTGTCGTGGTAATCTCGTCCATTCCGTCACTGCCATGCACCACCCATGCACGCTCAAGCCCCAGTTTTTTCAAAACCCTCGCAATAGGCTCTACTAATTTTTCACTATAAACCCCAAGCAATTGAAAACTAGCGTTTGCAGGATTAGAAAGAGGTCCCAGAATGTTAAATATAGTCCTGACACCCAATTCCATTCTGATCGGGGCAACATGTTTCATGGCGGTGTGGAATTTTGGAGCCATCATAAAACATATATTAGCTTCCCTCAACGCTTTTTCCATAACATGTTTGTCAGCGTCAATATTAACACCCACCATACTCAAAACATCTGCCGAACCCGATTTAGATGATATAGCCTTATTCCCGTGTTTTGCAACAGGCACACCACACCCTGCAACTACAAAAGCAACCGCCGTAGATATGTTAAAACTTCCCGAACTATCTCCGCCCGTACCGCATGTATCAAGAGAACCCGAAGGAGCTTTGAACTTTTCAGCTTTTACTCGCATAACTTTTGCCGCAGCGGCTATCTCGTCTATTGACTCTCCCTTCATACGCAAGCCTATAAGAAATGCTGCAATTTGTGCAGGAGTCGCACCACCCTTCATAATTATCTGAAACGACCTTTGTGCCTCATCTTCGGTAAGGTCGTTTCCCTCAACTATCTTTGATATGTATTTTTTTATTTCATTCATTTTTTTACCAATTTTAAGAAATTAGCTAAAATGTCATGCCCATGCTCCGAGGCAATACTTTCAGGGTGGAACTGCACACCGTAAATATCATACTCCTTATGCTGCAAAGCCATTACCAGACCGTCATCACTTTGTGCGGTTATTTCCAGACAATCGGGGAAGCTATCACGCTCAACAACCAGTGAATGATATCTGGTTGCCTTAAGGGGGCTTTTTATTCCTTCAAATATACCTTTTGAATTATGCTTTATGTTGCTGACCTTGCCATGCACAGGTTCAACCCTTACTATTTTTCCTCCAAAAACCTGACCTATGGCTTCATGCCCCAAACATACTCCGAATATGGGCAATTTACCGGCTGCTTTTTTAATTAATTCGGGGCATATACCCGATTCATTAGGAGTGCAAGGTCCCGGAGAAATAACAATACCTTTTATAGTATCGTCATTTAATATTTCGTCCACGGTCAAAGCGTCATTGCGCACAACCTTAACTTCAACGCCTAATTCACTGATATAATGATACAAATTATATGTAAAGCTATCATAATTATCTATTAAAATAATCATACTACCAATCCCTTTTAGCAACTTCTTCAGCAGCCCTTATCAACGCCATGGCTTTATTGCAGCTTTCCTGATATTCAGCCTCAGGGTCACTATCGGCAACAACACCGCCACCTGCCTGAACATACAGCTTATCGCCTTTTGCTAAGCCTGTCCTGAGCGTAATACACATATCAACATCGCCATTTGACGAAAAGAAGCCCACGCCTCCCGCATAAAAGCTACGCCTTACATTTTCCAACTCGTCAATTATTTCCATAGCCCTTATCTTGGGTGCACCTGAAACAGTACCAACGGGAAACCCTGCTATCACTGCATCTAAGGCATCTATATTTTTTTTCACTTTGCCTTCGACCTTTGATACTATATGCATTACATGCGAATAATATTCTATAACCATATTTTCAGTAACCTTAACAGTACCTATGCCAGACACCCTGCCTACATCATTACGACCAAGATCTATCAACATCAAATGTTCGGCAAGCTCTTTTTCATCAGATAGTAAATCTTTTGCTAATTTATCATCTTCGATTTTGTCAGCACCTCTTTTTCTGGTTCCTGCAATCGGTCTAACCGTTATTTTTCCATCGTTCATTCTTACCAGAATTTCAGGACTTGAACCTATCAGCGAGAAATCACCCATTTTTAAATAAAATGAATATGGCGAAGGATTCATACTTCTTAAAACACGGTATAGTGAAAGCGAATCGTAAGGGAAATCAATGGTAAATCTTTGCGAAGGCACTACTTGGAATATATCGCCTGCCATAATATATTCTTTAGCCTTATTTACCATTTCATGATATTCTTCCCTTGAAATATTACTGCTGATATTAAGTTTTTTATTTTGTAATTTGGCATCGGCATTTTTCAAATAATCTAAACTTAAATTGGTATCTATAAGCTTTTTTACCGTATATAAAATACGGCTTTCCGCCATTTTATAAGCCTCTTCGGCACTATCGCCAAAATTAAACACGGGGGCAGCGATTATCATAGAGTCATTTACCGAATCGAACACTATAACTATCCGAGGTCTTATGAATAAAGCCTCTGGAATACCTATAATGTCTTCATTGCCGTCAGGTAGCTTTTCCATATACCTGACCATATCATACCCCATAAAACCGAATATGCCTGACGACATAGGCGGCAAACCTTTGGGGATATTAAGCTGTGATTCTTTTATATAATTCCTCAATGACGAAAATACATCTTTTCCGTCATCAGCAAACGCATTTTTATCCGATGGATTTTTGTTTATTTGCGGAAAACCGTCAACACATCTCCAGATGCTATCGGGCGACATAACGATAAACGAATATCTGCCGCGACTTCTTCCCTGCTCTACTGACTCGAACAGACCTAAATATTCTTCACCTTTCAACTTCAGGGCAACAGAAACAGGAGTTTCTATATCGCAGGAAAGTTTAGTCCAGATAATATTACCTGTATTTTTATTATAGTTTTGTACAAATTCTTCAATAGCAGGTAGTATCTTCATATTATAAACTTAACGAATTCAACATATTCTCATTTTCTTCCACAGGGTATTGTTTTCTAAGGAAATAATTATACTGCCTCAATATATCGTCGGTAAAATCTCTTTTCAGACTTTCCTCCAGATTAGCAAGCTTACCTTTATCTACTTGAGAGTCTTTAATATCGGCTAATTTTCCCATTACATACTCACCCTTATCAGATAAATAATAAGATGTGGATTCACCTTTTTTCAAACCGAATAACTCAAGTGATAACTGCGCAGGAACGCCGCCTTCATTATCAAGGAAAGCGTCAGGTGACGGTCTTTTTATCTCGTCGGACATCTTAAATTTAAGTCCCATCGACGAAGCCAGTTCTTTAGGAGCTTTTCCGCCTTTTATTTCTATAGCGACCTGCTCGGCAATCGCCATTAGCTTCTTGCGTTTTTGAGATTCTTTCCATAAGGCTGTAACCGTTCCTTTTACCTCATCAAGTGCCTTAACCCTTTGAGGCACTACATTATCGACCCTCACCAGCACATATGTAGAATTATCAGAAAGCAGCGTCATAGACGAAACTTCGCCCGACTCAACTGAAAACGCAACATCGGCAAGAGTCTGCGGATCAGGTATATCGGTCAACGGCTTGCCCGAAGAACCTTGAGCATTGGAGTTTATCGAAGGAATACTATGTATAACCAAATCGAATTTTTTAGCTATATCCTCCAGTTTGTTACCGGCGGCAAGCTCATCTTCTATTTTTATTGAAGACTGCTCGAATATCTCCGCTGCCTTAACATCTTTTAAATAATCCTCTATCTCCCCACGCACTTCTTCAAAAGGTATGCCTTGCGGCTCGGATATTTTATTAATCGTAAATATATGCCAACCAAGATCAGTGTTTATAGACTCGCTATACTGCCCTACTTCCAGAGCGAAAACAGGAACAACCACATCTTCTGGCAGCTCGTCATGCCTGACTTCACCAAGCTCTATCTTTTTATCATCATACAAGGATACCTTACCTTCGTTTATATCCTCAAGAGCTTTTTGTGCATCTTCCTCTTTTTCAAAAAGATACTGTACAACATCTCTTTTTTCAGGCTCGGTGAATGATTCTATATTATCCTCATATTCCGCTTTCATAGCCTCTTCACTAACCTGAACGGAATTTTTAACATCTTCATAACCGTATGTCAGATACGTAACCGTTCTGCTTTCGGGAACGGCAAAATTATTGCTATTATCCTGATAATACTGAATAAGGTCGGCTTCCGAAGGCTCTTCCATCTCCTTAACATAATCAGTTGGAATATAAATAAGCTCAGCAGTACGGTACTCGTTGCGATACCTATATAATGTTTTGGCGGTATTTTTCATAGATGACGGCGATACCGCAAGAGTGTCAACTAAAATACCTATTGCCGCCTCATCTTTGATATCCTTAACATACTGTTTTTCGTCAAGACCGTTATATTGTAAAACCATTTTAAAGTTTTCGGGGTTAAACTTCCCCGACTCATCATAAAAAGCACTTTCTCTTGCTATAATATCCCTGACTACATTATCACCGACCTTCAAATTTAGCTCACCTACTCTTAATCTTATAAGCTTGTTATCGACCATCTGGTCAAAAACTCTTCTTTTAACATCAAATTGCTGCATAAGTTCGGGAGTAAGTGTTGTTCCTAATATCTGCTGAAAACGACTGATTTCCCTCTGCAAGGAGTTATAATACTCTTCATAACCGATTTTTTCGTCACCTACTTTAGCTATAGTCGTGCTGCTGCCGCCTCTAAATACGTCTCCCACGCCCCAGACAACAAAACTCAGGGCAAGAACACCTAGCAATAATTTTACAAAAATATTTTGAGAACCTTTTCTCATAGCTTCGAGCATAGCAACAACCTATTATGACTTTAATTATAAGCATTAAATAATAGTCATCGATTGCAATTAAAACAACAATGAATTTAAATAATTTGCTATTATTGATTTTTTTTATATAAGAGTTATGAATGTTTAATATTGTTCAATCATAAAAAAGCATCTGTAGCATGACAAAGAAAAACAAAAACATCCGAGAATACCCTATAATAATTGCAAATTGGAAGATGAACGGTCTTTTGCGTGAAAGTATGCAGAACTTCAAACAGCTAAGGGCAAAGATAAACGATAGCTTAATCGGCTGTGAAATAGTGATATGTCCTCCTTACACTTTACTGCGTGATTTTGCTGAAAAAATTCCGGGAACAGGCATAAAGCTAGGCGCACAAAACTGTCATGATAAACTTGAAGGTGCTTACACAGGCTCAATAAGTGCGAAAATGATTCGTGATATGACCTGTGAATATGTAATCATAGGACACTCCGAAAGAAGAACCACAAGGAACGAGGGAAGCGAACTGGTACGCAACAAAGCTGAAATTTGTCATAGCCAGAAGCTTAGTACTATCATTTGCGTTGGTGAAACTCTATACGAAAGACAGAACGACCTTGCCAAAATAGTGGTACGTGAGCAGGTTCTGCACTCAATACCGAAAACCTCAACCGCCGAAAACACTATAATTGCATACGAGCCTGTATGGGCTATAGGTACGGGCAAAACCCCAACGGCAGAACAAATTGAGGAAATGCATAATTACATAGCACATGTAATAAATGAAGAACTAAAACAATTTGAAAACCAGCCAAGAATCGTGTATGGTGGCTCGACTAGCTCACAAAATGCACGTTCAATACTATCTGTTCCAAGTGTTGACGGTCTTCTGGTGGGCAAAGCCAGCCTTGATCCTGATGAATTCTGGAAGATTATTGAGGCTACAGGCTAAATATATAATAAATTTAAGGAATACCTAAATGTCAGAAATGTTACATATATTACTTGTTGTGCAAGTTATAATAGCCGTTTCAATGATATGCGTAATTTTGCTTCAACGCAGTTCAAGTGACGGTTTGTCAGGTCTAAGCGGCGGTAGCGGAGGCGGCAATTCATTGGTATCGGGAAGAGCCTCTGCAAATATGCTCACAAAAACCACTGCTTACTTAGCTGTAGCTTTTATGGCTAACAGCCTTGCTATGGCAACTATAACAGCTAGAGGCACAAAAACCGTAGACAGGGTTATTGAAAATATCTCAACAGAAAATAATGCTTCTGATATCGGCGAATCGGGTGAAGTTAAAGAAATCGAACCTACCGTACCGGTATCCGAATAAACTTTTTTATTATAACATAAAAAAATAGTTTATTATTATTGATTTTATTGCCTTATTTTGTAGTATGCAGCAACAATTTTACTAATGCTTCTTTAAGTTTAGGATATGGCAAAATTTATATTTATTACAGGCGGTGTAGTTTCGTCTTTGGGTAAAGGGCTGGCATCTGCCAGTCTTGCTGCTGCTTTGCAATCAAGAGGGTACACTGTTCGCTTGCGTAAACTTGACCCATATCTGAACGTTGACCCCGGAACAATGAGTCCCATACAGCATGGCGAGGTGTACGTTACCGACGACGGAGCGGAGACCGACCTTGACCTTGGTCACTACGAAAGATTCACGGACGTTGTGGCTCGCAAGGGCGACAATATCACGACCGGTCAAATATATTCCAAACTAATCGCAAAAGAGCGTAAAGGCGAGTACTTAGGTGGAACTGTTCAAGTAATACCTCACGTTACCGACCTGATAAAAGAATTTATTTTAAGTGACACTGATGATACGGATTTCGTACTTTGTGAAATAGGCGGAACTGTCGGAGATATAGAAGGTCTGCCGTTCTTTGAGTCTATCCGTCAGCTTGGCTATCAGCTTGGTAAAGACAAGACTATATTTGTCCATTTAACGCTGGTTCCTTATATTCCGGCAGCAAGGGAGCTTAAAACAAAGCCCACCCAACACTCTGTAAAGGAATTACGCCAGATAGGTATTCAACCGGATATATTATTATGCCGTGCCGATAGGGAGATACCGGAGAGTGAGCGTAAAAAAATAGCCTTATTTTGCAACATAAAAGAAGAGTGCGTAATACAAGGACTTGACGTTAAGAGTATCTACCAAGTCCCTATAAAATATCACGAAGAAGGTTTTGACAATCAGATTCTCATGCATTTTAATATGCCGCATGACAAGAAGGCTAACTTAAAAAAATGGGAAAAACTTGTCGAGAACGACCTGTCTGCAACTGAAGAAATACACGTTGCCATAGTCGGTAAGTATGTAAAACTAACCGAAGCATATAAATCTATAATAGAATCCTTGCATCATGCTGCAATGGCAAATGAAGTTAACGTTAAGATACACTGGATAAACTCCAGACGCTTCTCAGCCGACACGGCTGCTAAAAAACTACCTTCCATGGACGCAATCCTTGTTCCCGGCGGATTCGGTGAGGACGGTGTTAAGGGGGAATTAAACGCTATAACATACGCAAGGACTAATAACGTACCGTATTTTGGAATTTGCAGGGGTATGCAGCTAAGTGTTATAGAGGCTGCCCGCAACCTTGCAGGCTTAAAAAATGCCGATACATCGGAGTTTAACGAGACGGAACACACCGTAGTCGGTCTTATGACCGAGTGGTTCAATGGCGAAAAACAAGAAACACGCAATAAAAACGGTGATTTGGGCGGCACAATGAGGCTAGGCTCATACCCTTGTAGATTAGTACCGAACTCACTGGCTAGGAATGTGTACGGCAAAGCCAATATTGAAGAACGGCACAGACACCGCTACGAGGTAAATATAGAATATAAAGAAATTCTGGAGAAGGCAGGCTTGTTATTTTCAGGCATGTCACCTGACGGCAAGTTGACTGAAATCGTTGAAATACCTAAACACCCGTGGTTCATAGCAGTGCAGTTCCACCCTGAATTCAAGTCACGCCCTTTTAGTCCGCACCCGTTATTTAAGGGGTTTGTTGAGGCGGCAATAAAATATAACAAAAAAAGAAAATAAAATGACCGAATCAAAACATATAAAAGTAAATAATATCAAGGTAGGTAACGACCTACCGTTTACATTGATTGCAGGACCTTGCCAGATGGAATCTCGTGACCACGCCTTGATGATGGCCGAAGAACTTACAACGATAACACAAAGGCTTAATATTCCTTTTATATATAAATCGTCTTTTGACAAGGCAAACCGTACAAGCCTGAACAGTAAACGCGGAATCGGTCTTGAAAATGCATTGCCGATATTTAAAGAAATAAAAGAAACATTCGGCTGCCCTACCCTTACCGATATCCACAATGAAGAACAATGCGGCTTAATTGACGATTCGGTAGATGTATTGCAAATACCGGCTTTTTTATGCCGTCAAACCGATTTATTGATAGCTGCGGCTAAAACGGGTAAGGTTATAAACATAAAAAAAGGGCAGTTCTTAGCCCCTTGGGATATGAAGAACGTAGCTGCTAAAGTATCAGATTCCGGCAATGATAACATCATATTGACCGATAGGGGTACTAGCTTTGGTTATAATACGCTTATATCCGATATGAGAGGGCTTGCAACAATGTCTGAGACCGGCTATCCGGTAATTATCGACGCAACCCACTCCATACAGCAACCGGGCGGTCAGGGAGGCACATCGGGAGGTCAGAGGGAATTTGTTCCGGTTATATCAAGAGCCGCAATAGCGGTAGGAATAGCAGGTACATTCATGGAAGTCCATCAGGATCCTGATAACGCACCATCTGACGGACCTTGCATGGTTATATTGCAAGAGCTAGAAGAAATCCTAAAAAAACTTGTAGAGATAGACTCCGTAGTTAAGAACTAACCGATAGCCTGATTTTTAGGGCTTCTTTTCTGACATGGAGCATCATTATCAGTATCCGCCGATACACAAGGACTTTTCAGATCATATTTTGCACTATCATCTTTTGCACATCCCTGAATAAATAATAACATCAAAACCACATATATATATTTCACGAAATACCCCGACTGAAATTAAGAAGATGTCTATATGATATAAATTTAAGCCGTAAAGTCAAATATACAATTAATTAACTTGATATAAATTTATAAAATCAGAAAATAATGAACACATCTCCTAGCTTACTCATCATCTTTTTTATCCGAGTCTTTGCTTTGCTTGTCCCTTTCACTTTGCTCAAGCCTTTTCCTGCGTAATTTTTCTCGTTCTTCTTCCTCTTGTCTACGCATTTTTTCAGAATAAACTAAATCACCCTCATATTCTCTTACATCTTTGTCCAATTCAAGAAGAGGCTTATTCTTCTCTTGTTGAGATTGAGATTTTCTATCTTGCTCTTTAGCACGCTGTGCTTCATTTTCTATCTCTTTGTCAATCCATTTTCCGTCATCAACTTCAGACTTGTTCTCAGCTTTTTTACTATCATACGCATATGAAATTCCGGCACTTGCTTTTTGTCTTTCAGTCAAACCTTCAACTAACACCGCTTGCATACTAGACGGTATCTGCCTGAATTCACTTGAATCAACGAAGTCTGCAATTCTATTTTGTAAAGGAGTATTATTACTTATATCACTATTACCTACCAAGCGTAACAATTCGTCAGCTTCTATAATTGCATCAACTTCGGATTTTGTATTGCCGTGAGCCGTTCCCGATGTCCGCAATTGTTCGGCAGCCAGCCCGAAGACTGCGGCAGCTCCTTTATCATTTGACCTAACATATGAATCCAGAAGAAGAGAGCCGACACCATTAGATATTGTAGCTTCCTGCTTCTCGGATTCTTTTAGTGCCGAATATAAAGCAGCCTGCATATCTATAGGCAACAACTCAAACTTACCGGATTCAATAAAACCAAGTGCCTCACGTCTTTGAGCTAAAGTTAAATTATTGACATCAATTGCACCATCTGCAAATCCAAGTTTATCGAGTAATGTTTTAGCCTTTGCCACTGCTTCATCAACGGCACTTTGAGCAGGCTTGTTTTTAGCAGATAAATCCCTATAAAGAGAAATAGGATTTCTTAACACCTTCTTAGAATCGGTTAAACCCGCTCCTCTACCGAATCTATTAATAATATCCAAGTCTTTACTTGCCTTAGCCTGTTTCAGTATTGAAGCTTCTAGTACGTTACGAGCCTTATCGTTATTATTAACCTGATTCAGCAATTTATTTAATAAAGGCCCTCCACCGCTTTGGGTGCCGGCTTTTAACATAGCAATATCCAGTAAACCTCTACCCTCTTTAGTCCTCATCATATCCGACAGACCTTTTTCAAGTAGGTTAGCTCCACCGCCTTTAGCAGCAGATTGTTTCAACGCCTGATTAAGAAGGCTTGCACCGGCATCACGACCTGCCAGTCTTTCCATCATTGTTTTATCGCTACTATTTTGAGCCGCCTTTAATATTGATTGCTCTAATAAGCTCTTCGCTCCTTTATCTTTACCGACTTCCCCTAAAGCCTTTTCAAGAAGGCTTCCGCTGCTACCGCCTTTACTACCGGCAGCCTTTATAATAGCCGCTTCTAATAAATTCTTAGCACCTTTATTTTTGGACATATCCGCAAGGGCTTGATCAAGTAGATTCTTCCCACCACCTTTAGCGGCAGAATCGGCAAGAGCCTTATCAAGTAAACTCAACCCTCTGCCTTTAGCATCTTTTATGGATTTCTCTAAGAAACTTACACCACCATTATTTGCAAGAACATCTCGAAGCGACCTATCCAATATACTTAAACCACCGGTATTACGAGCCTCTATCATAGATTTATCTAAAAGACTTAGACCGCCGCCCTTAGCAGCACCATCTCTCAACGCCCTTTCCAAGAAGCTTAAGCTTTCACCACCGCTTTGAGCGGATTTTCTTATAGCCTCTTCAAGAAGATTCTTGCCGTCTCTTACACCGTCCCTTAAGCCGCCTACTTTATCTCTTCCCAAATCCTCAAGATCTCTCAAACCGCCTACTTTATCTCTTCCCAAATTCTCAAGATCTCTTAAACCTCCGACTCCTTTTCTAATATCATCACTATCTTGTTTCCTTCTGATACTAGCCTCTATAGTACCCTCATCAGCCAAACCGGCAAGAGCAGACTTTCTTGCAGCATTCGTTAACAGGTTCTGCCCCTTCTCCATTAGAGGATTCTTATCTTCTTTTATCATACCGTCCTGAATGATGCCCATTTCTCTTGTTCTTATGCTCATACCTTTAGCACCCGTCAACTCGACCATAGTAGCTCTTTTTATTTTTCTAGGAGGAGCAAGACCTCTTGTAGAATAAGCACCGTCCCAAAAACTTAGCACTTCATCCATTAGATTTTTGGTATTTTGCGATTTTCCTATATTCCACGCTTTAGCTGAAAATTCTTTAAACCCTGACATAATTGTATGGGTCAATCCCATAGCAGGGCCGAATATATTAGCAGTATCACTCGGAGAACCTCCTTTTAACGCTTTAGCCATTTCAGGAACAAAATCCATAAACGCTAACATTAATAGGACGGCTACCATAAACACCAGAAAATCAGTGAATGACAAGAAATTTTTTTCAGTTTGATATAATGCTATTTTTTCCCTATCAAATATCGGGTCTAAATATGGTACGTCCTCATACCTGAAAGCCATTTCAGGATCTCTTCCGGCACCACCGGGATCTCTAAAGCCGTTTTGGTCAACATCCATCCATATATTGGTCATATGAGTACCGATATCAGGCATCCAGAATTTCAGGTTAAATAAGTGGAAATGGTGCGATATATTTTTATTAACACCTAAAAAGTCAAAATCGGCATATACATTCCAGCATACTTTATAACCGATGGTTTGTTCCATATATGAAATTATCAAAGCTGCAAACATACCTAATGCGGCCATAAGAAGTAAAATCTGTATCCCTGCCGAAACAAGAGAGTTGAACCACTCAACCGTTAAATGCTTAGTTTTCTCAAATAACATTGTAATTAGGAAGAAAGGAGCCAATGCTATTAAGATAGCAATAGAGATAAAACCTATTATATAAACAATAATTGCTTTAATAACCGCAAAAAGGAATAATACCATAGCAAGATATAAAAATATTATAAATATTATTCCCAACGGAAAATTAGAAAATAAAGTAGAGCTTATTTTAGCCGCCGTTTCACCGGAGAATAGTCTGGCTAACAATGCGTCCATAGAATACCAAGGGCTTTGCGGGTCATAATTCTGCCAAGGATTCAACAGCAGCGATCCTATACTGTCTACACCGTCAATAAATGCCTGAAACAGGAAGTTGTTGAAGAAATCCCAACTGTCAGGACCTATCAGGGATATTATGACTGCAACCTTAAACATCCGTATAACCGCATCTTTTCTATACTCTTCCTGACTTCTTGCTCCTATAATCAAACTATATCCATATATTATCATATAAAGAACAAGCAATGCTCTTATTAGATATATAAACTCGGCATGATTAACTATACCTTCGTAAATCCTTCTCATTATCTCTTTGACAGGCTCTAGAAAAAAATCTACTATCTTTTCAACAGGACCTGAATTCGGACTACGGGTTCCCTCTTTAAGTTTTACGGTATATTCACCCGTATTATCATTATAATATCTGTCAATTATCTTAAAGAACAACTGATCACTGGTATACGCCTCAGGGAACTCCATTACTACCTGCCCCCTTGCAAGATAGCCGTCCAATCCTCTTGCCATATTATGGGCATTCGACACATTACTTGTCGCCTGATCGATAAGAGACTGACCTTCAAAAGTTTTTGATGGTGCGGTAACAGACTCATCGCTTGTAATACCGGGTCTTTTGGAATCAGGTATATGATAAGTAGCTATTACATCACTATCGGTTGCGTTACCGCTATCATCATTTGGTGCAAAACCTACATACAATCCCATTCCATAACGGAAATAGCACGGCGTAAATCCGTTAGTCTTATTAATCGGCTCATATTGAGGATCGTTAGCCCCTTGTGCTACATAAGTATTAATTGCGGGATTCGGAGCTATAGGAGGACGTGCAGGGTTCTGCGAACTAGGAGCTGTTTGTATGTTAAAATTCTCAGGATTAAGAATTAAACGATAATCAAAATTATGGTCAAGATAATATAACGTATCGGTATCATCATAATGCTGCCACAGAACACTCGGTGACAAGTCAAAATGACCTGCATTGGTTCCGTTGTCACCAAAAACCGTCATTGACGGAGCGGCATTTCTTGTAGGACCTTCATTATTTGTAACCTTATACTTACACTCCCTATCTTCCACACTCTGACCTGCGTCATATGCAGTAACATCTCCTTCGGGCTTGGTAGAAGAATAATTAACCTCTCCACCGAACCAAGATGTCCACTGATCCGATTTACCGACGGTCATAACAATAGGGACAAGATTACGGTCTAAGATAACTTGACCGCTATCAATAGCTCTTACATGCTGATCCGGATAAGAGCCGTAAACAGCACCGTTTGTCGCAGCGGAATTTGAAACATAGTCATCTTTTGCTTTATAATATAGCGAGTAGTCAGGAGCATATTGCTCTTTAGGTCCGACAGTCTTCTCCATATCTTTTTTATCAATAAATCCGCCATATTGCTTGACGATACTCTCCGTATCGGCAGGAACCAATACTTTTGCGTATCCCCAGTCATCGGCTTCAACACACTCTAAACCACCTGAACCACAATCTCTCTTACAGTGTTTGCCGCCTGCATCACATTGCCTTTTACACACTTCTCTACCACAACCGCTTGCGAGCAGTAAAATAAAGATGCAAATTAAATTTAGTAATGCTTTCATCATAATATTTACAAAATAATCCAAAATACCTTTTTAAAACTTCTCTCCCTGTGCTTTATTGTAGCACAATTAAAACTTATTTTTTAAAGTTTTTAGTAATCGGTTTTATTATCCCTCCGTTTAGAGCTCCAAGTGCTCCCCGTCCTACTTTACCGGCGGCCGTATTGCCTGAGGCAAATCCTTTAGCAGCTCCCATAGCCGCGGAAGTACCCATGGTTATGGCAGCTTTCCCGTATCCGGCAAATTTATTTAAGGTTTGCCCTGCCGCAGAAGCTAACGATCCTACGGTACTACCGAACATCAATTCGGAAGTCAGATCGGCCATCCATTTAACAAAATTCAGTAATGCCGTTAAAATAATTAGATATATCAACATCATAAAGAACTGTATCGGCATCTCTAATCTACCCTGAGGAGAATTTGCCCCTTCGGCAGAAGGCAGATAGAAATTAAACAACGGACGATTGATATTTATTATACCACCGACAGTAACATCAAGGTTCCAAACCGTATCCCAGCATACACGATAATATAGTAACGAATATATTGCCGAATATACAAACACGTTAAATATCGCAAGTGCAGTAACAACCAGAACAGGTTGTAATGTGTAATTAATAAGGTTTTTAATCCATCCGTCAAATAGCGGCTTAGTTCTGTCGAATAACATAAATGTTAAGAATATAGGTGCAACAATCAATAAAAGTGCTATAGCCAGATTTGCTAAAAGATACAATATCATAGCTTTAAAGATAGCAAGTATGAATATTACCATTCCAAATAATATCAAAATTATGTAAATAAAGCCTACGGGACTTGCGAATAATAGACCTGCAATTTTTATCCAAGTAGCTTTATTAAATAGCGTATCAATCGTTATATCCGTAAATTTGAAAACACTAAAGTTATCCGGCACTGCACCAAGAGGATTAAAACCGGTATTTAAACTACCCATACTATCATACAGATCGGCAGACAAAGTATGACCCGTAAAGTCTCCGCTTAACAAAAATATCAGATCATCGACACCGTCAACAAAAAGTCGGAATAAAAAGTTATTAAAGAAGTCCCAGCTATCAGGAATAAACAACACTGAAATAATTGACATTTTTATTATACGTTTCAAGAAATCACCATAGTCATCATTAACCATTCCCAGCATGAACCTAAAGGAATAAAGGATAATGTATAGAATCAACACCGCCCTTAATATGTTAAGGAACGGACTTACGGTAACACCGTCATAAGATAATACCCCGCCACTTCCTACCAAAACCAAATACATCCTTTCGGCTATTCCCGGATGCCAAGCCTCTATTACATGTCCTGTAGTTGCACCGGTGTTATCTCTCCACTCCTGAACATCTCCATACATATCCCGGAAAACAGGATCCGTACTAACCACCATACCGTCTTCGGTAGTATAACTTCCTATGGTATTGCAAGTAGCCTCATCAATGGAGTAATTTAACTGCTCTTTTGATATATAGGTAGTTTGAGGATTACCGTTAGCATCAGTATAATTAACTGTGTTAGCTCTACAATATCCGAATATCATACCTTTAATAGGATTAATAATCTTTTGCGTAAAGTCAGAAAAGTCCGAGCTTACTTTTGTAGTTCTTATCTTTACTTTATACGAACCGAAATTATCTCCGTAATAACCCGGTTGAGGGTGTAGCGGAGAGGTAGTATCGTCCCTTATTTCAAACCATAACTCGGAAACACCACCTCCGGGTAAAACATCCTCATACTTACCCGGTCCCTTATAAAAAGCCGGATATGGAGAGGTATACGCCTCCGGTCTCATATCCATATTAACTTGGGCACCGGCACCTACCGTATATCTCACATACTGCACAGGTAAACCGCTCCACCCGTCTATCACAAGGTCACATACTCCGGGGTTAACAGGCGAACATCCTTCCGGGGTAGTCTGGTTTTCAATTGTAGCCTGCCCCGGACCAAGACGCATATGCATATACTCACCAAAAGTACCTATACATCCCTGACCTATTGCTATCTCATAACCGCCGTCATTCGGATTATCTCCGGTAAAATTATTACCGTCATTCGCATTGCCGTCATCATTACCGCCGTCATATTCATTATCCACCCAGTGATCACTAGGTGAATGTGTAGACCACGGATGCTCCCTACATTTCTTGCCTAGAGCAGTCTCCAAACCGGGGAACTCCTGCAATCTTCCGGCAGCTCCGCAAGCTGCCACTGAAGCTGTTACACAAACCTGATACATTCCAAGCCATGCGACCGGAATACAACGCATTGCTATAGGACCGAGTCCGCAGGCAAAACATTTACCGCTAAACGGTGTATCACCACCGCTCCAAGCATATTTACCCAGCCACGGCGAAAATCTTTCATCTCCGCTATTATCAAGCCCCCTTGCTTCTGCGGTTCTTGCATATTTCATCCATATATGACCGTCCTGTGCCGCAGTTCCTTTAAAACCGCCGGCATTATCACCTACCGTACCGTTGTCGAATAGTTCGAAAAACTGAGGAAAGTCACTGGTAATATAAGCCTTCCGGTTCGTTTCTAATTCAGGTGCCATAATACATGTATTCATAATATCGGTATCAGGTGCGGAAGGGTCGCACATATCTCTTGTAGTAGCACCGTCTGATCCGGCAAGCCTGATAAAACTGCACGTACCGGGTGTTACCGTAGGGTCACAAACCGTTCCGGGTTCAGCAGTATTCCTAACCGCACCGTACCACCAAACATCATTAGGAGGTGCATCTTCACCGATATACACATACAACCCCTCACCTTCTCTTTGAGTGCCGGCTCTATCATCGTAATTACCGTTTACAAGCATACTTAGCTTATCACCCGCTCCAACCCTCATCGGAGTTCTAGGACCGGCAGGCACTAAAGGTGTGTAGTCCAGACGTTGCCAGTTAGAGTTTCTAGGGTCTATTCCGTGCATTTCCGTGATTTCAAGACCATTTTCATTTTTTAGATTATAGTCCTGACCTTTAAATACTCTATCACCGGAACACAGATCAATTACACCGCTTATATCTACTTTAATATCTTCTCCGGCAAGGACTGATATACCTGAATATGTAAATTGCTCATTTGCATGGACTATTATCTCCCTGCTTTCTATATTTCCCCATTCATCTTCGTTAACACATTCAGGAGCCCCCGGCGGCACACCGCAAGACGATAAAAGAAGCATACCTACAAACAAACATAATTTTTCAGTAAACGCCCTTGAGCTTCCACTAAAAGATAATGTTTCAAAATATTCCTTAAATTTGTTCATATACTTCATTATCACCATTCTACCAAAAAACTATTTTATGATAAACAACATAAAATTAATTAGTTAACATTTTCTCCTATGAATCGTCCTTATCCTTATCCTTATCTTTGTCTTTCTCGTCATAACGGGTTGTATAGCTGTTTTTCTTAGCATCGTCCCAGAACTTCTTAGCCTCTTTAGCCTCGTCATTCTTCTTGATTCTTTCTTTGCGGTTTTTCTCCATTTTATCAAGGCGCCTGTTAACATTTCCTGCAAGATTTCTTGCTCCCTTAACCGCACTTTTTCCTGCCTTTAACGCCCTTGAATGCTCTACTCCGTACTTAACGGGATCTTTAGCAAAATCCTGTGCTTCCTTAGCAGCGTTCCTCGCTCTTCTGATATTTTTACCGACTATCCTGTCGTTATTCTTAATTACCGTTTTCTTAAGTGAATTAAACGCTTTAACAGGAACATTAGCCACGGCTTTAGCTGCGTTACCAATCGAATTGCCTACTCCTTTAGCTACGTCAGCAGTATATTTAACAGGATTTTTAACAAACTTAACAGCCTCAGTTCCAACAGCTTTACCGCCTCTATAAGCACCTTTAACGACTGCCTCACCACCTTTATAAGTAGCTGCAACAGGTGTAGCTATCTCTTTTCCTAGTTGTGAATAATACTTCTTGCGTCCTTCCGACATAATATCTTGACGTTTTCTATACTTACTCTTATAAGCTGCTTTATTTTCCATAAATGCCTTGTCAGCACTTTCAACCGAGGCTTTAACATTTCCTTTGTCTTTATAAGCCCATTTAAGGTTATTTTCATAAACCCTCCTCTCAACCTTACGGGCTTCATTCCTATCTCTTTGCGACCTCTTAGCGTCAATAACGGTATCTCTCCAGATTTGATTTGAGCTTTTCTTCTCAGGTAGAGGAGCTTTTCCTTGACGTTCCCTACGAGCGTTTTGCAACATTCTCTTTCTTTCGGCGTTTGTTATGCCTTTTCCTTGCTTAGCTTCACGCAGCTCTCTTAAATCTCTTCGCTTATCGACGTTAGCTCTTATCTTAGTTTCATCCAAGTTGCGTTTTAATTCTAATTCTCTGGCTTTACTTACTTTTTGCTCTCTGGCTTTAAACTCGGCATTACCTGCAAACAGATCCTTGGTGGTTTTAGCGGTCTTCTGCTCCGACCTTAATTCTTTTTTAGCATCTTTTATTCTATTTTTTACATCAGACCTGATCTCTTTTTTCTCAGCATTATAGGCTAGGTCTTTTCTGATATTATCCAGATATTTCTCTCTTTTAGCTTCTTTTGAAAGACCGCCAAACATTTCTTGTTTAGTCTTAAGCTCTCTTAACTCCCTTGAGGTCATTAAGCTTTTCTTCCAGTAGTTTTTTCCGCCCATACCGTCACTTTCACCTTTAGCGTCTATAAGCGGATTAAATCCGGAACGTCCTCCAAGCATTTTGAGGGCTTGTCGTTTAGTTTTCATGTATCTATCCGACATCCTTTCACCCAGCACTCTTTCGCTGCCCCAATCGGCAACCGCAAATCCTGCTTTACCGAAGGTAGTGCCTACTCTGCCTGCGGTTTTAATAGCACTCGTTCCCTGACCTACTACATTACTGGTTGCCCTGTTCAGGCTTGTTCCGATATTACCGGCAGTAATTGTAACTCCAACCTCTACTATCCAGTCTAAGAACTTAAGTAACGCACTACAGAATATTATAAATATAAATACAAGGAATATAGCGACAGGAGTTCTGGCAAACTCAGAATCAGGCTCCATTCCACGCCCTATAGACCAAGGTCTGTAACCATGGAATATACATGCCGCATCAAAGTCATGTACTAAATTAAAGAAAATCAATTCGTTAACAGGGAAATCTATTTCAAATATACATCCGTAACACACATCGAATGACAAAACGGTATAAAATGCAGAATATATAAATATATTAAATATTGTCAGAACCGTAAATAACAGAACCGGCTGTATCGCATAACTTATCAGATTCTTAATCCAGTTGTTGAACATTATTCTTGTCCATGAGAACAACAGGAATGATATAAACAAAGGTGCAAGGAATAATAGCAGCGAAACCATTATCACCGACAATATATACAATATAACCGCCTTAAGCAGAGCTATAACAAAAAGGATAATTCCTACATATATTAGTATTGCCAGTATAAAGCCTAATATCGAAGAGAACATCAACGCCTCAATCCTGATAGCGGCATCCGTACTAAAATATCTCTGCATCGTTGCGTTCAAAAAGTCGAAAGTAAACGTCTGCCCGCTAGGATCTACTACCAACGCATGTGCATCGCCACCTACCGCTCCTCTTGAATCAACCGTAGCCTCCATAAACCGACCGGAAACTATCTCAATCAAGTCTTCGGTTCCTTCAATAAATACACTGAATAAATTTTCATAGAAGAAAGTCCAGTTGTTTTCCGTCATAAGGGTAGCAACTATCATTAGCTTTACTACAAATTCAAATAGCTCCTTTTGGGTTATATTTGATAAACCTAACATATAGTTAAATGCAAAGAATATTACCGCAAGGACTAGAAGCATTCTTATGTAATATATAAAACCGCTATCAGTGGTAAGGCTTTCATAAACGTCCCTTGTAAGACCGCCTTCACGCAATCCGGTAGTTGCATCAACATCTCCCTGTAGTAGCTCTTTCACAGGATCTATCATTGAGTTTATAACATCCGTAAACCCAGAACTATCCAGTGTTAAATTAACATTATAAGAACCGGTATTACTTGCAGGCGAGTAATCACCGTCACCGAAACCGACACCTTTTGCCCAATTTATAGCACCGTTATCAATAACCTTTAGCCATATTGTTCCGGTTCCTACGACGTTGCTTGCAAAAGTACCGCCGGTAGCGGCAACAGCATCAAGATCTATAAGTTCTAACGGGCTATTGGGATCATTACCTATTGCCAAATGTAAAAACTCGCCTCGTCTACCGGGGCAATTATTTAGATATCGGATTTTAAAAATTACTTGGCTACTTGCGTCCTGACTATTTCCGGCATAATTATCCGCATGATTTCCTTGGTGGCTAAATCTAATATATAGCTCTTTGGGTGCATCTGCAGGAGGGCTTGGATGCAAACTCATTTGAGTAAGATCAAATCCATTCCACGCTATAGATATCTCATCTGGAGATGCTGTAGACGTATCAAATACAAAACCTGGGGAAGTATCAAATAAATTAAAAATACGCTTACCTGGAGTGGGAGGAATAGTTGTCACATCCCCAGCTAGAGTTAAAGTTTGACGAGGTGTAAGGGAGTTCACATGTGAAAAGTAACTAATAAAAGGAATACGACTGTCCAAATGCGTCTCACCATATCTGATTCCAGCAATATCTCCTGTAAAATCAGCACCTACTGCATCAATAGGTCCTTTCACGTTCCATATTCCAATCGGCAAATCTGGCTCGGCCAATCTAGCATATATTTGGTCACCATCAAACCAAGCTCCACCTAAAGGTGGGACACCTGATGGAGCTGGCATATTAAAATTGGTTTTCCACCACCCATCAATATCGATTTCAAAAGTATTACCGTATGGTATTTTAAATCCTGTACCTTGCCACGCTTTAGCTTCTTGTGTTGTTGGATCAAGCCTTACTGTTGCACTAATCCAGTTATTAGCACAAATATCAACATTATCATCTTCCGTCTGAACCGTCAGATACTGTCCCGCCGTCACAGTAAAACCGGTGTTGACCCATGCAGTCGCACCGGCTGAATTTGCCGGGACATTCACACGAACAGATGAAACCGTATTAAACCTATCACCATAAATACATTTATCAGTACCCGGATCTCCATGGCAAGCAGCAACAAGAAATAGGGTAATCAATAACCCTACTAATCTCACTATTAATAAATTTTTGCTTGCTACCATTATAATATATACCGATAAAACATTTTAAATTGTACAATATCTTTGTTAAGATTTTTATAAACATTTAAAAATCTTTTTTTAAATTACTACAAACTTTCCTTTACCTCACTTTTTGCATCAGATGCCCCCTCCACCTTAGCGTTTTTACGTTTTGCATTAATACTCTTATTTAATATTCTTTTTCTTGCCCTTCTTTCCAGAGTGTTTGTTATGCTCCGCCCCGCCGTAGCTCCGGCAAAGCTGCTAAACGGT
Source organism: Pseudomonadota bacterium (assembly GCA_027620075.1). NCBI lineage: Bacteria > Pseudomonadati > Pseudomonadota > Pseudomonadota bacterium. The sequence goes on from JAQCEY010000002.1 coordinate 261,029, forward strand.
TTAATTGCATGCTGACCTATCTTGTGAGGTGTTAACTTAGGAGCCCTTGAAAGACCGATAGCACCGCCACCTGCGGCATTTGTTAAAGTAACCGACATTTCTTCTACAAATCCTAAAACCGCAAAAGCCAAATAACAAACCAGAACCATTTGTATCAAGCCTATAAATAAGTGCTTTGCATCTTTAAACGAAATGGTTGAAAAGTAGTTATTTAACCCGAGTCCAAGATGGTTCGACCTTTCTTTCTTAATAGCTACTTTTTGCACTACACACCCCATTGCATGCGGATCTTCACATTCAAAGTCCTTGAAATCGGCTCCCTGATTAAATGCATTGTTAAAGTCCAATTCAGAACATAAAGCCAGTAAAGTTCCTCCCTTCCATTTCATGCAAAGCCTGTTATCATATTCTCCCCCCTCCATCGGTACAAATGTGTGATTACCCTCGTACATAGCCATATCCATAGCCGCAAACAAAAAACCAAGAAACGCAAATAATATTACGGGCTGTACCACATAAGCTATTATCTGCGATAACCATCCGTCAAAAATATTTTTGGTAAAATTGAACAGAACCGAAGGAATAATTAAAGGTCCTATAAATGCCAATAATACCAAGCCCATTGATGCCATTATATACACATGTACGATTCTGATTATCAGCATTATTGTAAATACCGTAACAATCACAGCTAAAATAAAATTTACAAACCCGATACCGATATTAGTAAATATTGAAGCAATAGTTAAGAGCAACAAATGCGGAGACCTCGGAGCCTTAACGTTATCACCGATACCTAACACCTTGGAAATTTTACAATCTATCATATCCCATAGCCGCATATACTCTTTATCTGCAGGATAATCTGTTCCTGTGTTAGCTACCAATACTCTAAAATCGCAATATCTATAACCATAGCTTGACGCTTGAAATTTAGCCTCATCATATATATCCAGGGCAGCATTTCTGGTACTAATTGCAGCATTAACCTGCCCTTGAGTACCCGTACCGCTCGCTAAATTTCGTCTTGCCTGTATAAGAAGGTTATTCGCAGTAAGTAAGTTTTCTGCCGCAGAACCGGGATTGGCCGGATTTAAATCTTCATTAGCAGCTTCAGCGGTAGCCAGATCTCCCGAAGAAGCTTCCAAAACAATCAAGGAAGCTGACTTTGAAATATTCTGCAATGAAGGTAAGAAGTCTGCCATTCCCGTTCCTATCGCAAAATAAACCACTAAGCCGACTTTTAGAGCAAACCAGTGCCACTCTCCCGTGCCTATACCTCTTTTACCATAAATGTACGGATAACCGAACACCATTACATAAAGGATTAAAAGTGCCCTAATAATATTAGTAAACTCTTCGACAAAAGACTCATATATTGTTAGCGTACCACCGTCCAGTATAGGCTCGTCAAAAAGATTTGACATAGTTTCTTCTATACATTCTATGACCACACCTGTAAAAGCACGGTTTGAACCGTCAGGATATCTAAACATCGAACTTGAAGAATCGTACTCGGTACAAACATCAGATATAAGGTCTCCCCAATCCATATCCACAGCTGTCGGAGGAGGAAGAGGAACCGGTATACAGTTAAACGGCAAAGAAGAATCAATCGGGTTAACAAGGCCATTGGACGAACCACCTATTAATCCGAATAATGCCCCGTCAAGTTTTTCATTTTCATCTATGACCGATCCTCTAACAGGTACGCCGCAATCTTCCGGGTAAAATGGTGCTTGGGCATAAACACACATCAAATCACCTTCCAGTTCCGCAACAATAGTTACCGGATTTACAGCCGGACCGCTACCGCAACTGCCGGTATTTATCAAATTACAAGTCTGATCACTATCTAAAAGACCGGCTCCCTTTTTGTATTGAACAGTTACCGTAAAACTATTAACATCTACTCTTGCACCGTTTAAATTACGATTGCCTTCACAAGAACAAGACGAATTACTATCGCCGGGGGAATTACATAAAGGGTTAGTATTATCATCTTCAATACTGGCATAAGGGTTACAGTTGCCGTGCAAAATAGACGTAACATCACCAACATAATCGGAGGAAGAGCCAAGAACCGTCCCCTGTGCAGGGATTGCACATACGGGAGCAGCATAGCTATTACTATACGGAACGACTATTGCTATCAGCAAAACCGATATAATATATTGAAATTGAATTTTTTTATAAAAATTTAACATCTTTTTTCCAAAACAGCCCTTTTAATAGCCGCTACACAAATTTATTAACTGTCCTTTTTACCTTTATTACTATCGCCTTCCTTTTTAGCGGTAAACTTCGCAGGTTTGTTTTCCTGAATTTTATTGTCTTTCACCGTAGTTTCTTTTATTTGATTTGCTTTTACCGTGTTTTCTTTAACGGCTACCGGTTTGGATCTGTGTTCATCGCCTTCTTTAACCTTGGTTTCCTTAATAGGCACAGCTTCCGACCTATGCCTATCGGCTTCTTTCACCGTAGTTTCTTTAACCGGCTCTGGTTTTGACTTATGCTCATCGCCCGGTTTTATTTTGTGTCTGTTATTTTCATTTAAAGCCCTGCTTGCATGTTCCAGATTTTCATTATCGGGGCTAGGTCTTGATATATCTTTTTCTTCCTGCCTGCTTACTTCTCTATCTTTTTTCTGATCTTTAGCCATAGATTTTTCCATAGTTCCTTCTTCCGTACGCCCTTCTTGCGGTCTTAACCTATCGCTAATATCTACTAATCCTTTTTCTTTATTATTTTCGAACCTCTCTTTCATTGCCTTACCTATCAAAGAGTTATCTTCTGTTCTTCCACCTCTTCCGCCGGCATTCCTGACGGCTATATCGGTCTCAAGCAACGACATTCCGCCTGTGCCGGCTCTCAAGCTCCTTGAAGCACCTAATCTTTCGAACGCCCTTGCATTGCCGGCAAATGCAGTGGTAACACTTCGTACGCCGGTATTTACAACTCCGCCTTGAGCTGCAAGTCCTGCCGCAGGGCCTATAACAGGAGTTCCGCCACCCGGTAATTCGCCACCTGTTAATTTTGATGATAATTTTTCTACAGTACCAAGTAATGCTTTTATTATCACACAAACCAGCAGCAATTTTAGCAAGCCTACCAGAAGCGTTAAATCCTGTTGATTTAACGCAACTTTATAAAACTTAATATCGGTAAGGTCACTTATAAAGGCTACGTCTATTTTATGAATCCTTGCAACTTGGAATATACAACCTATTGCATCGGGATCATCGCACTGCTCTAAAGTTATAGCCTGACCGTTTTGTCCCCCGGTTCCTGTTGATGCCTCTATTTGATATGGAATCGGCACAGGATCCGAAGCAATAGGAACGAACGAGCGATTATCGCCAAAATATATAATATCTATCACAACAAGGGCGAATGATAAAAATCCGAATAATATTACAGGTTGAACCAAGAACGATATTACCTGTTGCAACCACTTTAAGAATATATCCCTTGTATATCCGAACAATGCCGCAGGAATAATTAACGGCGATATAAATAACAGCATTATTAATCCCATAAATGCCAGTATATAAATATGGACGGCTCTAACGATGAGAAGGATTAGAAACAATATAACAACCACCGTTATAATAAATATAGGTAGACCGAAACCGGTTGATACCACTGCAGTAGCAGCTACCCATAGAACTTGGGGGTTCCATGTAATTTCATCAGGTCCTCCGGGTGCAGGCTCAAATAGCCCGTTATTATCCACATCAATCCAGTTATCCCCTATTCCAAGATACTTTGACAACTTACAATCAATCGTATCCCATATTGCCATATATTCGTGACCGGGTGTATATATTATCCCGCTAGCTGCACGGAAATCGCAATACTCATATCCGTTATCAACACTGGACTCCAGACCGACCTCCATAACATGAACGGTCATGGCTCTTGAAATATAATTAAACGAAGGGTACAATTCTGTCACACCGTTACCGATGGAGAAATATACGATTATTGCTAAACGCATACCGAACACTATGCATTCCTGTCTTGTAGGAGGATTTTTAGAAATAACCAATCTATAGCCGAAGAATATAACGTATAATATCAGCAACGACCTTACTAACGTAAAGAATTTATCCTGCACACTTTGGAAAAACGTCAGTCTATCCGGTTCGGCGGGATCCTGTATGAAAACGTTCCTCATAGTCTGATATATACACTCAACTACAACACCGGTAAAAGGACGAGGCCAGTTACTTGTAATAGGAGGGGGAGCACCGGTAGCAGATGTCGACCAATCAATATTTCTTCCCGGAACAAAAACATCATAACCGGTACACACCGGAGATATGATATCCGTTAAATTCAAAGTTCTCAAATCTTGTGGCGTATAAGCAGCCCTCAGACAGTGCCTATGACCGCTACCTATATTTTCAGCATACGTACTACCGCTAACGGTAGAACCCTCTGCAACGGCAGGTAGTAAATCCAGAACTTCATGCATAGTACCCGGGAATCCGGGATCTATCATTGAACCGCCACTATCAAAATACTCTGCCTCAACCCTCCATGTAACACGGCGGTCATCTGCATATGCGTATATACACATGTAATCCCCTTCTAGGGCAAGCTCAAATGTAACACCCAGTGATTGGTAAGGAGGATCGGACAATGTTAAATCGGCAATAGGATTAGTTATTGATAAACTAACATTCTCAACTACTCCGTTAGGTGCATCATCAAGAAGGTCTACCATTAAACTCGGGGGATACTCATCAAAAAAGCGTTGAAGAAATAACGGCAAGTCCTGATTTACCGTTCGTGAATCACCACGGACACTCACCAACGGATTAGTCTGCCCTTGCCTGACGGGACTACAACTACCTACCGCCCCCCCTCCCAAAGGGTCATAAATATTAACAACATCACCTGCAAAAATCGGCTCAACCACAGGTCGTCCCGCACCATCATCTAAAGCCATACCCGGACTTGCAGGATCCTCTACGCATTGAGTGGCAGGCTCGCATGTTGCGGTAAATATCGGCTGCCCTTTCCTTGTAGGATATCTCATAACCTCATTAGGCAGTAAAGGCTCCACTCCCACACCTGAAGGGCATAGGCTACCGCCTCTATATGAGTCTTCTAACTCATCAAACACACACACATAGTCAATGTTACCGCCGCTACTACACCCTAATCTTATTGCATCGATATCAAGGTTCGGGTCATAACAATCATAATCTTTATTATAACCTTCATGATATTCGGGACTTCCCATACCCTCATTTATATCCCAATCGCAACCACGGAAAGTAAGTAAAGTACCGCTTAAATCATCAAACTCCGTACGAGTTTCCAGATATAAGTATTCCCCTAGGGAATTAGTGGGCAAAAATTCGGCATCTAAATCATTTACAACACCATCGCCATTATAATCATCAAGATGAATATTAACAATTTTACTACTATCATAAGGGTATGACTCAAACCCTTTTTTTGTTACGTACAGCTCCTCGCCGTTATAGGTAATTACATCACCTTCTTCGGCTCCCATGTTAACACCGGGAAGAGCTACGTCAATAAGACCCGGGTTAACTTCCGTACCGTCATCAGTATAAAACATGGTTATAGGGGTTGTGGTAGAATCGCACTCGTTTGTATATCTTATCTCACCGTCCGAATCATAAAAATAGCATGTCGGAACCTCTAAAAGACCGGGAATCTCAAGTTCTCTGGGTGAAGTAATTCCGACAGGCTCAAATAAATTAAATTCAACATTAACGCTATTACCCGAACCACCTGTTATTTTAGCCCCCGGTAAACGACCCGTTGTCTGCTTGTCAATAGCTGACTTTATCTGCTCAAGAGTCATAGTTTGTGCAATAGCATTGTACACAACAAAAGGAGATATCAACAATAGTAAAAATGTTAATAAATATTTTTTGACTCTAAACAATTTAAGGCAGCTAATCATAAACAACTACCTAAACTGATATTCCGTGTTTATACATGTTTCACTCTCTCCCAAAAAACAGGTAACCAATCATCAGGATTATCACCCACTTCTTTTCTTATCTCATCAAGCAATATTACCGTCTCCGCACGTCCTGATAATACGTTTATAACGTTATCCATACCCGATAGATCAATACGTGCAACAACAGCGTCCGTACCCTGCTTTACCAAGAAAAACCTACTACCCGGATCGGTTGTTTTTATAAGTGTAAATTCTCTCTGACTTAGCATAAAATGCGACCTGTAGACATCTGTAGCCTTAAGGTTCGGTAAAAATATCTGCGTAGCCGTCTGCTGAATAAGCGTATCACTGATACGACTTTTACTAGCATCTTCAACCGATTGAGTAGCAAATATAACAAAACAATTTAACTTTCTTAATACTTTCAGCCAATCTTTGATTTTTGGTGCAAATACCTCATTATCAATTAACGCCCAAGCCTCATCGAGTACTATCATTGAAGGAGTACCGTCAAGAGAAAGGTTTATTTTGTGGAATACGTATAACAGAACCGGACCAAGACTAGGCTTATCCTTAAGTAACTCCGCCATTTCAAAGGCGAATATAAGGTCTGTGCTAAAATTAATATTATCTTTTTCATTATCAAACACACTGGCGTGTGAGCCGTGACCGTGCCACATAGCAATACGCCCCGATAATGAATCCGGCCCTCCCATTCCAAGGAACGGGACTATGTTTCTTAACATTCTGTCTTTAGGGTGTAATTTATAGTTACCTACGATAGCCTCTTCTATTTTTGCACTATCATCAGCAGATATTGACTCGCCGTTAGTACAAACCAGACTTTTCATAAATTCCGTAAGGAACGTTCGGTTTTCACCGGTATCTTCAAGTGCAAACGGATTAAAGCCGCATGGGGCAGACGGATCTATATCGGTGTAAACTCCCTCTAATGCCCTGATAAATATTTCTGCTCCGCGGTCTTTATCGAAGAAGAACATTCTGCATTTGAATTTCCTTGCCTGAGCACATAAGAAGTTCATCATAACCGTTTTACCCGCACCGGTCGGCCCGATAATAGTTGTATGCCCTACGTCCCTGACATGGAAATTAAAGAAGAACGGCGTACCTGAAGTAGTGTCCAAAGTTGTAACATGGTCTCCCCAGTGATTATCATGCTCTTGTCCGCTTGGAAAATTATGCAAAGATGCCAGACTCGATAAATTTAATGTGTTTATCGTAGTCTTTCTAACTGCAAACTCGTCATTACACGGTAACTGAGCCCAATATGCAGGTTCAAGATTAACCCTTTCCCTAACAGGTATCGCACCGGCATTCCCCAACTCCGTAGCTGCCATCGCAAGTGCATTTTCCAATGTTTTCGGATTATCTTCAATACATAGAACGGTAAGGTGATGCAGACCGAATCCTATACGACCACTCATCGCATCATCTAGTGCGTGATTAATTTCTTCGATCTGAGAAATCGCAACATCACCAGAATTTACCATACGTCCTTGTTGCAATTTCATGCTATTTATTGCACCTGTACGATCCGAAAACGAATATGACTGGCTTACGATTAATTCAAACGGCATTTGCAAAAAACCGTCCATCATAGTTGCCGAGGTTCTTGAAGGATATTCTTTGATGCTGACAATACCTGCAAATTTACTGCCTTTGGGTGTTTTCACTTCAATAGCACGGCTTCCGAAATATAACCTGTCTACAGGCAAGTATCTCGATATATCGGTTGAAGGGACAAGAATCGGTCTACTTTGACCGCAATTTACTAAAGTACCTAAAAACTCAAGTATTTCCGAGTAAACCCCTCCGCGTCTTTCTACAATACCTAGTACTTTGGGCTTATAGTCCCTAAAAGTACTGATCAATCTTGATGTCATTTCATCAAGTTCTTCATAACCTTCAAACATCGTTTTAGCCCAAAGGCTTTTGTCTGCGGTTTGCTGTAACTTTTCGAACATACTTTCAAAAGCGGCAACGCCGCTTCTTGAACTTTTTCTAACTATCGTGATGTAAATTTCATTTATAAAACTTTGGTGATTTATGTGCTTTTCACGCCATTGATCTTCAAGGTACGTGGCAAATCCGGGTGGCATGCTATGCCCTTCGTCCACCTGAAATGTGGACTTTCTTCTTCTCACCAAATGAAAATATAAAGATACCCTACCTGCTCCGATACCCTTAAACAAAAGGTTTCTGATATTTTTTCTAATATCGACATCTTCATCATCTGCCGTTTCAAACGAAAATCCGCCAAGCTTTACAACCTGAACAAGACTTTCATCTTCGGTCATTATGGTACTTCTATTCCAATGATATCTGTACGGAATAAAAAATGACTCCGGGAACTCTTTTCTTACATATTTATCTTTCTGAGTTCGTTGCCTAAAAATCTTAAGCATAAAAATACAATCTTTTACAAATTCGTATAATTCAATTCAGCAAATTATACGCATCCGATACATCCTTAGTAAAAAACAATGTATAGATGAAGGATACAAACCTCTAATTAACAAAATGTGCTTCAAATAAAAAAGTAAATAATTTTACTATACTAGCAAGCACCCCCAAAAAAAGTTACATTACGTCATATGAATTCATAAGACCATGATAAAATTTATTTTTACATTTATTGCACTTCTGCTGCTTTACCATAAAAAGCTCCATAAAAAGCGGTTCTTTTTCTGACAAAACATAAGCAAAGCCATGAATAGGTATCATACCGAAAAAAAATCTAAAATCCGAGGTAAGCACAAACCCCATACATCCGATAAGGAAGTAAGTCATTACAACCAAATAGCTCACACCAAATATCATTGAAGGTCTTGTCAGACCCAAAAACAACATATCGGTTTCTAACTCACCTGTTTCCATAGCATTGACTTTTTAATTCCAAATTTAATTAAGTTTAAATTACGCTTATTAATATTTTAACCGAGTTTTATTAAAGTTTTATTAAACTACATACTCTAAATTCTATTATTTAATGTTTTATTTTAACACGAAATAATAAACAAATCATCAAAAAACCTAGGATTTAATAAATAATATCCGATGTTCCGTTTCTTTTAAATACAAAATTATGTTTTTATGATTTTTTATAGAAACATAGTCAAGTTTGCTATATACATAGGCACTTCACAATAGACTCAACAAAACTATGAAGTATCTACACAGCAATGCAATACGACATTTTAAGCAAAATAAATGATGTAAGCGATATTCGCACAATGGACTTAAAAGAGCTTGAAACGCTTGCACAGGAGCTAAGATCAAGGACTATTGAGTGCGTATCCAAAACCGGCGGGCATTTAGGTGCCGGCTTGGGTGTTGTTGAACTTACCGTAGCACTTCATCATGTTTTTGAAACCCCGAAAGATAAGTTAATATGGGACGTAGGTCATCAAAGCTATCCGCACAAGATACTTACGGATCGCAACGACAGGATAGAAACCATAAGGCAACCGAACGGTTTATCAGGATTTACAAAGCGTTCCGAAAGTCAATACGACCCTTTTGGAGCCGGACATAGCTCAACATCAATATCGGCGGCACTTGGAATGTCAATTGCAAGGGACATTAAAGGTGAAAACTTTGAAACAATCGCTGTTATCGGTGATGGTGCAATGAGTGCCGGCATGGCTTATGAGGCAATGAACAACGCCGGTGACCTGCACTCACGAATGTTCGTTATATTAAACGACAATAACATGTCTATAGCACCGCCGGTCGGTGCTATGAGCGGCTATTTATCACGCCTTATATCATCAAAGCCTTACTTGACTCTAAGGAATGTAGCCAAAAAAGCTGTTAGCCACCTCCCTTCCGCAATTGAAAAAGTAGCTAGAAAAGCGGAGCAATATACTAAGGACTACTGGGTAGGAGGCAATTATTTCGAAGAAATGGGGTTTTATTATGTCGGGCCTGTAGACGGTCATAATTTAGGACAGTTAATAGCAATTTTAAAAAACCTTAAAAATGATAAAAGCATCAACAGACCTATCCTTATGCATATAGTCACCGAAAAAGGTCATGGCTACGAGATGCCTGAGGCAAAGGATCCATCATTGCATGCCGTAGGAAAATTTGACCTAAAAACCGGAACTTTAAAGAAAACAAAATCAAACGCTCCTTCATATACGTCTGTTTTTGCAAAACAATTAATTGAAGAAGCGGAAAATGACGGAAAAATAGTAGCAATTACGGCAGCCATGCCAAGCGGCACGGGGCTTGATAAATTTGCCGAAAAATTTAATGACCGCATGTTTGACGTGGGAATAGCCGAACAGCATGCCGTAACCTTTGCAGCCGGTCTTGCTTGCGAAGGATTAAAGCCGTTTTGTGCTATATATTCAACATTTCTACAAAGAGCTTATGACCAAGTAATACATGACGTTGCTATTCAAAAACTGCCTGTCAGATTTGCAATAGACAGAGCCGGGTTAGTCGGTGCTGACGGGGCTACTCACGCAGGCTCTTTTGATATAATGTATCTGGCAAACCTGCCTAATTTCGTTGTTATGGCTCCTTCAAACGAACTTGAACTTGCAAGAATGGTAAAAACCGCCGCACAAATAGATGATAGCCCCTCTGCAATAAGATACCCTAGAGGCGACGGTATAGGCATAGACTTCCCTAAAAAAATAAAACCTGTAAAGATAGGCAAGGGAAAAATAATACAAAGAGGTTCCGATATAGCGATATTATCTTTGGGAACAAGGCTGGAAGAGGTAAAAAAAGCCGCACAAGAACTGCAAAAACAAGATATATCGACAACTATAGTAGATATGCGTTTTGCAAAACCTGTTGATGAAAACCTTATCATTGAGATAGCAAAAACTCATAAAAATATAATAACCGTTGAAGAAGGCTGCTCAGGCGGACTGGATACGCAAGTCAACAAAGCTATAAACAACAGTATGTTGCAAGGCAAACCTAATGTTCTAAATTTAAATCTGCCGGACATCTTTATAGATCATGGGGTAGTGGAGGATTTATACGAAAAAGCCGGCTTAAATTCTAGCGGCATAGTAAAATCAGCAATTTCTTTAGTGAATAAAAGCAATTTAAAAGATATTAAATAACATTTTAGCAATGTCCTATTAATTGGCTGGAAAATATATAAAATACTACTTATGAAACAGCAAATAACCGGATATTTAAAATCTCACAGTAATGACGCTCAGGGTATATTATGGATGCTTTACGGCTGCTTCTGGTTTGCATGCATGGCCTCTATTGTCAAATACCTGACTTTTGATATGGAGCCTTTTACCTTGGTTTTTTTCAGAAGTCTTTTTGCACTGGTTTGCATTCTACCGGGGCTATACGGCTACGGTATCCACAAAATAAAGAGCAAAAATATAAGTTTTTATTTTACAAGGGCAATAACCGGAACTGCCGGAATGGTGCTTATTTTTGTAGCAATAGCAAAGCTCCCCATAACAACGGTAACGGCACTAACATTCACCGTTCCGCTGATTACAACCGCATTTGCGGTTATTTACCTTAATGAAAAACTCAAAAAGCATAATGTTATTGCGTTATTATGTGGCTTTTTCGGAGTGCTTATAATATTAAGACCGGGTACCGAAACATTTCAAACGGCATCACTACTGGTAATAGCTGCGGCATGTTTTTGGTCAATATCAAACATACTAATCAAAAAACTTACAAAAACCGAAGATCCCAAAGTAATAGTGTATCTAATGATAATTATCATGGCTCCGCTTTCTTTACCGCTTGCCTTATTAAAATGGCAAACACCCGATACCGCCCAGTTGCTTTTATTATTTTTATTGGCATTCGTATCAAATCAGGCACAGTTTTCTTTAGCACACGCATATTCAAAAGCGGATATGTCTACGGTTTTACCGTTTGATTACACAAGAATGATATTTATTAGTATTATGGCATACTTCTTTTTTGGGGAAATAATTGATTTTTATACCGCAATCGGCTCGATAGTTATATTCTTTAGCGGCGTGTATATTGTAAAACATCAGCGAAAAAAATCACCGCCGATTATTGATAGCGGAGAAACACTAACTTAATCACCGTCTTTATATCTATGTTTTTCAGCACAATTACTTATTCCGGTTTTTAAACAACACATATAGTCCCATTTGCCTTTTATGAATTTTCTACGCTTGGCGTAATAGTCGCTCACAATATACTTGCAACTGCTTAACCCCTTTACAGTACCGACATATATTTTCTTCTCATCAGGCTCATATTGAATAAAATATGAATTATAAGTATTTCTTTCATGAGGACTAACCGCATCATCGCCGCAGGACGAAAGAAACAATACAGACATCGAACATAATATTAGCGATAAGGTTTTCATAAGCAACTAAAAATACTATAAAAAATAATATTTCTCCCTATGATATTGTACCACAAAAACCACATACTAACAATATGCACTGCACAAAAACGAAATGCCCCCAATTTTATTTGATTTTATCCGATTAAAATGTAACTTTTGATAGCTTAATGTCGAATTTCTTTATAAATAACACCTTCAAGCGAGATAAAAATGACTAATAAAACCAAAAAAATTGAATCCGATAACAAGCCTACCGAGAAAAAATGCGGTATAATTGCTAAATTTTCTATTATTTTTAAACTAATCGAGTTTAAGCTTAAAATAGCTGATTTTTTAAGTCCGTTAGTAAATTTAGGCATAAGATTCTGGATGGCTTGGATATTCTTAAAATCAGGGGTTTTAAAGATTCCTAAGGACTTTTTGGGTCTTAACATAGGAAAAGGATATTCATGGGATAGTACTATTTATCTTTTTGAGGAAGTACACCCTGTTCCGTTATTATCACCAAATGTGGCTGCGGTATTAGGAACGGGATTAGAAATATTATGCCCTATATTGTTAATAATCGGTTTAGGTGCAAGACCTGCGGCGGCTGTATTACTTATAATGACAGGGGTTATAGAGTTTACAAGTGATCCTGATTTCCTATCTGAAACCGCAAGATTAATCCACCAATATTGGATGATATTACTGGCAGTAATCGTATTTAATGGTCCGGGAAAGCTATCCGTAGACCATATTATCCGCAAAAAATCCTTAAGCTGCCCTAAATACAGGGAAATTGCAGGAATCAAGGAGGCATAAAAGATGGGGATTTTTTTATCCCCACCTTTTTAAATTACGAATCAAACCAATAAATAAATAATATATTAGGAACTTATCTAATAATATTAATCAGAAAACGGCAACCACATTCCTAAATAAATTAACAAACCAATTGCCCCTTGATGCGGAATATATAAAATTGTATTCGGCAAATTATGCCGCTAATTTTTTTAACATTTTAAAAAAGGAATTCGATTATGCCTTTATTTTTTGGAACTGCCGGCAATGATACAATAGCAGGAACTGCCGGACCTGATTTAGTTGTTTCTTTTTCAGGAGATGACTTAATACGTACTGCTGACGATGACGATCTGATTTTTGCCGGAGCGGATAACGATAAAGTTTACGCCGGTAACGGTGATGACTATGCGTTTGGCGGCTCAGGAGATGACTATCTCAATGGAGGAGCCGGTCGTGACTTTTTAAGCGGTGGCGAAGGTAGCGATGAGCTGGAAGGCGAAGACGGAAACGATGTTCTCGTCGGCGGCAACGGCATTGACAGATTATACGGTGGAAATGACTCTGATAGGTTATCAGGCGGCAATGACACTGATAGATTAGTCGGAGGTAAAGGAAGAGACATACTTATGGGCGACGAAGGAGCCGATGTATTATACGGCTTCGACGGAACTGCATTAGGTGATGGAGCTACCGACATTTTCGATTTCAACCTACTTACAGATTCTAACTCCGTTGCTCATGATATTATAATGGATTTTGAGCAACAAATAGATAAGATTGACCTTGCCGACCTGTCTGCATTCGGTATCAACGGCATGGCGGATCTGGCTATAGGCGACGATGGTACTAACACATACATAAAAGGTGTTAACGTTGACTTTTTAGTTGAACTTTCAGGAGTTTATACCCTTGGTGCTACTGATTTTATTTTCTAGTAGTTATTATTGGATTTGCTGCAAATTGCAGCAAATGACATTTAAAAAATGTGTCATACGCCGGCTTTGTCCGGCGTATCCATTATGTATTTAATCAAAAAAGATAGCTTCTTAGCCCTATCTTCAACGGTATTTGCCTCAAGTAGCCGCTGCTTTTGTTTATCGTCAAAAGGCAGATGCATAGAAAAAAATGTAACTATATTAAAAGCCGGAGTATCGGGCAGTAAATCCCAATCCATTGCGATTGAGTTCTTTTGTGCGTATTTTTTTATAAGTTCTATGAGGCTCGGCTTGTCTATATCGGGATTAAGGTTAACTACTAAATCAGATTCATAGTCTTCAAAAGAAACGCCAAAACGCCTATATTGCCTCATAGTCGTAACTTCCCTGAGCAGTTTAAAGCGGCAATATCCGGTTAAAACTACAAAGAAACTACCATCAACCATTTCCTCGAACTTAGTGATTTTTCCCGCACAACCTATATTGTGGAATATGTCTTTTGCACCATGTTTCTTATCGCTATCGGTTATGCACACACCTACCATTCTATCTTTTGATGCCAGTGAGTCCTGAACCATATTTATGTATCGTGGCTCAATCAGCTTTTGAGCTATCTGCCCACCGGCCAGAAGTAAATTATTTCGAACAGGTAAAATAGGTAAGCTATCGGGAAATTTCATATATTTACTTGTTAGGCGGATAACTTGGCTTTGTAAGAACATAATAGGCGGCATATAGCATTATAGCCCCTGAACACAAAAGCCCTATTGCGGGTATATTAGCGAAGAAAAGCATATATATATAACTTAAGGTCATTGAACCGATAGATGCAACCTTAGCAACAGGAGGGATAACCCTGTATTTATCCCATAATTTAAGCTGATCACCGAACATTTTATGGTTATAAAGCCAGTCATGAAACCTTTGCGAACTTTTAGAAAAACAAAAAAGTGCTAATATAAGGAAAGGAACGGTAGGTAATAAAGGCAGCATCGCACCTATAAACCCCAGCCCTACGAATATAAATCCCAAAACCAGCATTATAGGTCTTGAAAAAAAACTAGCATATTTTACAGATGTTTTCATATCTAACCGGATATTTTTTGTTCGTAGAATTCTTCTCCGATAACTATCTGTTCCCTATTGTTTTTTTCACGCCATTCGTTAGTATCACGCAGGGAATATATACAACCGCAATATTCCTGTTTGTAGAATTTCTCACGCTTTGCTATATCATACATTCTTTGGGAACCACCGTTTTTTCTCCAGTTATAATCCCAATACACAACATCTTCAAACAATGCGGCAGCCCTATGACCGCAATCATTTATCTGATCCATATTTTTCCAACGGGAAATGCCCAGTGAACTGGTAATAACCTTAAAGCCGTTTGCTTTTGCATATTCGGCAGTTTTTACAAAACGCATATCGAAGCACATAGTACACCGAACGCCCCTTTCAGGCTCATTTTCCATACCCTTAGCTTTACCGAACCAGTTTTGCACGTCATAATCGGCATCAACAAATGCAATACCGGTTTTTTCGGCAAATCTTATATTTTCCTCTTTACGTATTTCATATTCTTTTTTAGGGTGAATATTAGGGTTATAGAAAAAAATCGTAAGTTCAATGCCGTTTTCTACCATAAGCTCCATAAGCTCACCCGAACACGGGGCGCAGCAGCTATGTATCAAAACTTTTTTCTCACCAAGCGGCACATCAAGGTCAATTTGGGGTCTGATGTGAGATGGAATTTTCTTAGTATCGGGAACCGTATCTAACATATTATTATTTCTTCTTTTCTTTAGGTTTCATCTCTATATCAGAAAGTTTCTTTAAAATAAAGTCCGAAGTTGTATCCGAAAGCTTATAAACCCAGCCTTTTGCAGCATCATTTATCCTTTTAGCCTCACCTTCAGCGGTGTTTTTATATGCCCTTGCAGAAATTTTAGCCCACACACCCTCACCTGAGTTTTCCACAACGGTTAGAATAACATCAATACCGTCATAAGTCCTATAGCTAACCTCTTGAATGAAGTTCTCATTATAAATAACTGATGAATCAGGTCGAATGGCCGTCAAAGTAAGGCCTTCATCAAGAACTTCTCCCATCTTATTTAACTGATTTTTGCTTTCAGGCTCTTTGCCGGAAGGTCCGGTTATATCAAAATCAACAGTAGGCATCATTCTGGTTATTTCATATTCTTCACCATGCTGCGGAGTATAAGTTACTTTCATAACCCTCTCCTTAGCAATATCATATTCAGGTCTGTTAAGGAACGTATTGATACCGATATCATAGTCCAAATCCCCCTTAACTAGCCATACCTGATTTTCATCGGTTTTTCTTACATAAATAGCATTTTCATTATTAAGTTTACCGAACGCCCTTTGCTTCCCTCTTATAAAATCGGCATAAACAATATCTTCCGTTGCATCGGACATAACTACTCTTACCATATAGTCCTCTTTTATTTCTTCCAACACCCCTAAATCTTCGAAACGCTTAGGATTATCTGTTTTCTTTTCAACTACCTTAAGCTCTTGAACATTTACTATAAGTTTATTAATAATGGCTTCATCGACAACATAATCGTACATTTTCTCGATTACCCATTTTCCACCCCTTTTGCGAATAGTTATCCGGTTATCTTTATTATATATAACTATCGTGGCAACATCATCAGCCTTCCCCTGAAGCTCCTCAATAAAGAAAAGCCTTGGTTTTTCATACTCATCGACCGACTTATCGCTTACAATATAAAACATATAAGCCAACACCGTTAATGTAAGCGATGCTAATATTAATAATTTTTTATCATTCTTTTTCTTTACTGCTTTTTTTGCCATAACAAACTAATTGTTCTTTTTATATTTCTTTTTTGTAGATGAGCTTTTTATCATAAAAATAAACACCGCAAAACAAGTTATTAAAATCGGCATCAACCAGATATTTATAAACTTCAAAGTACCGCCTAAACTTTCGATATTCTTCCTAAGCTCGCCTTTCAACCGCCTTGTTTCTCTCTTTATCTTTTCCATTTCTTGGCTGAACTTGCTAATTTCCAGTTCCTGCTGTCTTTTATATTGATAGCTGTTTTGAATATTTTCACGTGCCATATTCTGCAAGTCTGAAAGTTTTTTCTCCGTGTCGGCTAATTTTCGGTTAAGCTCCTCCTGCTTTTCAACAAACTTATCCTCCGATTCTCTCCTTAGCTCCTCAACAACTGTAAAAGGTCTGCTAAGAGCCCTTCTCCCCCTAAGGCTCATAAGCTCCGTAGTGCCGCTTAGATGCTCAAGCGAATTAATGACGAATGAGGCATTATCGGCAATTATATTTACCACTTTTTGCCCGTCATAATTTCGCATCTGCGCCCAGTTCTCTTCCGTTAATATATCGGTATCCGCCACAACTATAATATGCACCTTATCCCTTGAAACCGATATATGCTCGGTACGCAAAGCCTTCTTAGGGAACGCTGTTTTTAAATTTCCCGA
Source organism: Pseudomonadota bacterium (assembly GCA_027620075.1). Lineage (NCBI taxonomy): Bacteria > Pseudomonadati > Pseudomonadota > Pseudomonadota bacterium. Next base: position 278,556 of record JAQCEY010000002.1, read on the forward strand.
TATCAAAGCCGCTATAGTATATTTATTTTCATCTGCAACAAAATTGCGTAATAACTCTTCAGGATCTTTTGAGGGTCTTATCCGGCTTACAGATATTTTCATAGACTCCTGATTTGATTCTAATAACGGCGTTATATCAACGTCTAAAAACCCCAAACTATCTATATAACCGACTGAATTTACATTGATAGATTTTAACAAGGCGGTTATCAATTCTTCCCTGTTTATGTTTTCCTCTCGCAAATTTAACCACGGAAGATAATTAACAATATTCCATGTTTCCTTAGGGTTATCGCCCTTATTGAATTTTCTGGCAGCTTTCCTGTCTGCTATCACGGTACTTTCACTTATTTTTATACCCCAAGAGGCAAATAATTGATTGGTATTACCTGAAAAGCTCCGGTCATCAGGATTACCCGTTCCCGCCCCCTCTTTATTCGGGTCTGCGAAGAGAAGAAGTTTTCCTCCTTTCATCAAATACTGATCAATAGCATATAGCGTATCTTCGCTGAAATCCTTAGGCTGAACAACCATCAACACATCAATATCATCAGGTATTACGGTGTTTTGGGCATCTATACTTTCAATGTCGAAAGTTTCCTTTATTTGCCTTATGATTAGCCAGTCACTTTCTCCGCCCAAAACTTTCAGACCGAGCATAGGTCCGCTACCGAGCTTAAAACTACTTAAAACACCTACTTTTTTTCTTTTCGGATTATTAAGATCATAAATTATTCTGGTTATCTCATACTCAAGGAACTTCTCTCTTTCCATACCGAACACCGGTATTACCTTAATATCATCAACCGAATTTGAAGCAACAAGCCCCAAATATGCCTTAGTCCCCAGATTATCAATCTCCAGTCCTTTTATACCGTATGAAATAGCCAGTTCCTCCTCTTCGGAAAAAGGCTTAGGGTCAATTATTTTAAACTTTATACGCCCGTTGGAGTATTTTGCGTAATCTTCTAAAAGCCCTCTTATCCTAGCGGCATATGACTTTAAAATAGGTATTCCGTTAGCTACCGAGTTTGAATAAAAAAACCTTAATGTTATAGGCTCCTCTATGTCATTTAAAATGTTTTTTGAACCTTTTGATATGGTAAACATACCGCCTTCGGTAAGGTCTATCTGATACTTATTCAAACTCAACGAGCTTATAACATTTAGAGCAAAAAATAATATCACCGACAACACAACATACGGTAAAGCCCTGTATTTATTTCTTTTTTTATTCATTGCCATATCTAAGCTACGCCCTTTTTGTATCAATAACTACGATATTTATATACAGCCAAAAAACTATAAACGATACGAAGTAAACTATATTTTTTAAACTCAGTGCACCTTTCAAAATATCATCAAAATTCTGTATAAAACTAAATGAACTGACGGTATCTATAACAAACTGCGGTAAATTTAATGCACTGAAGAAATCCAGCACTATCGGAAACCCACTCACCGTAAACAAAAAACAGACCGTTATACTAATTACGAACGACACGACCTGATTTTGTGTCATAGCAGAAATGCAGGAACCTACTGCTAAAAAAGCCCCTCCCATAATAAAGCTGCCTATATAACTGATAATAATGATACCGTTATCGGGATCGCCAAGATAATTAACGGTCAGCCACATAGGGAAGGTCATAAATAATGCTATTCCTGCAAATATCCACGCCGCTATGAATTTACCTATTACCGACTCAAAGGTAGATATCGGCAATGTAAGCAATATCTCAATCGTCCCCGACCTACGCTCTTCCGCCCACAACCTCATTGATATTGCAGGTATTAAAAACAGATATAGCCATGGATGCCAATTAAAAAAACCTAACAGATTCGCCTGCTCGGCATCATAAAAACCACCCAGATAAAACGTGAACATACCCGACAGCATCAAGAATACTACTATAAAAACATAAGCTACGGGTGTTTCAAAATACCCCTTTAATTCTTTACATGATACGGCGATAATGTTTCGCATAATTTTCCCTGCTACTTCTCCACACTTGATTTAGTAAAGTTCCTGAAGGAATCGTTCAGATTTCCGGGCATTTCATAGATAGTTTCAACCGGAGCCTCGGTTTTTCTCATAACGGAAGCCACGCTTGAAAGAATTTCCTTGCCTTTTTTGGGATACGCAATAACGGAGTTCTTGTTTTCAACATTAACCCTGTCAACATCTTTAATTTGCAATATATCATTTAGTATGCTGTCGGCAGGTGCTTTATATAACCTGACATAAACCGCATTATTAGCAGGATCTTTTTCCGTTAGTTCTTTCGGCTTACCGCTTGCCACTATCTCACCCTCTGAAATAATGATAGCGTTTGTACATACGGCATCTACCTCTTCTAATATGTGGGTTGATATAACAATGGCTTTTTCTTTAGCCATCTGTAGTATCAATTGCCTTACATCATATTTCTGGTTGGGGTCAAGACCGTCTGTCGGCTCATCTAATATAAGAACCTTCGGATCGTGCAAAATAGCCTGAGCCAACGCCACCCTTCTTTTATATCCCTTTGACAGTGTTTCGATTGTTTTATAAAAAACATCACTTATGCCAAGCTTATCGACAACGAAATCCATACGCTCCTTTCGTTGATAATCACTCAATCCCCTTATTTTTGATATAAAATGCAGGAAGCTTGCGGGAGTCATATCGCCATAAATAGGCCCTCCTTCAGGTAGATACCCTATCTGCCTTTTAGCCTCTAGCGGATTTTCCAAAACATCGACACCGCCAACCTTCACATTGCCGGAAGTAGGATCAAGGTATCCTGTTATCATTCTCATAGTAGTGGTTTTTCCGGCTCCGTTAGGCCCTAAGAATCCCAACACCTGCCCCTTTTCAACTGAAAATGAAACACCTTTTACAGCTTGAAAACCTGCAAAATCCTTATGAAGATTTTTTACTGATACCAAAGATGACATTGATGTTTTCCTCTTAAAAACAATGATTCATTAATAACAAATAAAATTAATGTTTTCCAGATAAAAAGATATTAAAAATAGAATAACAAGGCATATATAAACACTATTGATTAACAGGCTAACATAGCAACTCTATTTAATCGACATAGTACCTTCAACTTCAAGACCGTATCCGTCCAGACCTATTATCGAATGTCGGGAATTAGTAATAAGCTTCATTTTTTTGACACCCAGATCAAGTAATATTTGCGCACCGATGCCATAATCTCGCAAGACCTGATTATCTTTCTTTTTATCGCCTATCCTATTCTCTACGATTTGCGATACCATAGTTTTATTTGGCTCTCTTAACAGAACCAGAACCCCACAACCTTCATTTGCTATGATTTTCATAGCTTTTTGCAGCTCACCGCTTTTGTCGTCAAACGTATCACCCAATACATCGGACAAAACATTCATGGCATGCATACGCACGGGAACACTCTTCTCTTTACCGATGTCACCTTTTACAAGAACGATATGCTCCGCATATTCAACCGTATTTACATAGACATACATATCAAACTCACCGCCATACTTGCTGGTAAATTTTGTTTTTTGTTTACAACTGACAAGCTTATCATTACGCCTGCGATATTTTATAAGATCGGCTATTGTTGCAACTTTAAGATTATGTTCTTTAGCAAACTCCATCAAATCCGGTAGCCTTGCCATAGTGCCGTCATCGTTCATTATCTCGCATATAACTCCGGCAGGCTTTAAACCGGCAAGTACGGCAATATCAATCGCCGCCTCGGTATGCCCTGCACGGACTAGAACACCGCCTTCCCTAGCCTCTAGCGGAAAAACATGCCCCGGAGTAACTATATCTTCCTTCGTTTTTTCCTCATCTATGGCAACAGCAATCGTACAAGCCCTGTCTGCGGCGGAAATACCCGTAGTCACACCTTCCCTTGCCTCTATAGAAACCGTAAATGCCGTTTGATGGCGACAGCTATTATGCCTTGCCATAGGAGGCAGCCCTAAAGTTTCTATCCTGTTTTTTGTCAGCGTTAAGCAAATTAACCCACGCCCGTACTTTGCCATGAAGTTAATAGCTTCCTTGTTAGCCATTTGTGCGGGAATTACAAGGTCGCCCTCATTTTCCCTGTCTTCATCATCAACAAGGATAAACATCTTGCCTTGTTTGGCATCTTCAATAATATCCTCAATAGGGGACAGAAATTTTTTAGGCATATCTATATATTCTTTTGTTCATTTAACCTTGCTACATAGCGGGCTAAAGTATCTATTTCAAGATTAATCTTTTGCCCTGCTTTAAAGCTATTAAAATTTGTAAACTCCCACGTATGCGGAATTATATTAATATAAAATTTATTATCATCAACCTTATTAACGGTTAAAGATACCCCGTTGAGCGTCACAGAACCTTTTGAAGCTATAAAATATTTTAACTCCCGTGGTGCTTTTAGCACTATTTCATGCGAATCATTAACCTTTTTTATACTTATTATTTCAGCCAATCCGTCAACATGCCCCGATACTATATGACCGCCAAGCTCATCACCTACTTTTAAAGCTCTTTCAAGATTTACTTTATCGCCCTCTTTCCAATCGGCAATATCGGTACAGGACACGGTCTCATCAGATATTTCCACACAATAAGTATCGTTTTTTTTAGATATTACGGTAAGGCATACGCCGTTATGTGCAATAGACGCACCGATATCTATAGAATCAATATTATATGAAGTTTTAATACGGGCAAGTAGTTCACCTTTTTTATCAAGTGAAACTATACTACCTATATCTGTTATTATTCCGGTAAACATTATTTTTCCGACTAGTTTGTAAATTGTCGGAAATAATATACAACTAATCCCAATCGTATGCAAACATCATCTGACAACCTTTTGCATCTTTAAATGCTGCATTGGCACTTTGATAAACCGAAGCTGTACCGGTTCCCGTATAACAAGGGGTTTTAGTGTCATAATTAGATCCGTCCCAACTTGCACCTGCCGATACAAACCCGAAATCAGGCAAGCCGTCATCCATTTTTTCATCTATGCCTTTTGCCTCAATTGGTGTAATAGCTCCCGCCCTGTATCTGTTATCCGAATGTATAGAAAAAATCCCTACGTGATTATTAAAGTCAGCCGTCACCGTATCATCATCGGAAGCACTGCAACATCTGACATATAATAAAACCTCATCTACAGAGGTACTGGGAACATTACCGGCAACAGCGGCAGTAGCTTCAACAAAACCGGTTCCCCAAACTCCGTTTAAATTCACGCTTAAAGTTATCATATCCGCAAGTGCAAGCTGCTTTACCGCCTGAAAAGGCTCATCACTTGTTGTTAAGCCCGTACCGTCCAAGAAATCCGTATCTATCACCCCGTCATTATCACCGTTGGCAGATTCTACCGCCCCCCAATAATCTTCAGCATCGGAAATATCTCCCGGCAAACCGTCATATCTTAGTTCAAACTGCTTTATAGCCGCTTTATACTCATTAACATTTACTATCAAAGCTTTCAGTTCCGATGACTCGATTAAGTGCTTTCCTGCCAAGGTTCCGGCTACCAGCAAAGATATTATAACCAGAACTATTGAAAGCTCAACTAACGTAAAACCTTTTGAATATCTTCGCATAATTATCCCCCCGATATTGTAACCGCCAAATACTATTATAGTATATATAACTTATAAAGTGAAATTTCATAGAACAATCTCAAAAAAAATCTTTACATATGCTTATTATTTTTTTATTTATCTACAAATCTAGTTAATTAAAATAAAGGACATGTGGAATGGCAGTTGATATGATAGATTTTTTTAATAACTCTTATAAGAATATTACAAAACATCACACTCAAATGGTTGAGGACGATAGAAAAAGCAGGTTATTACAAGGAATGCAGCTTACCGCCCGGACTTATTATTCCAATACCGCAGCAGAATTAAGCAGTAAAAATTTTAAGAATTTAAGCGAACAATTAGATACGGCTCACGAATTAAATATTGATTCCGGCAAAGTTTATGAAGCTTTATTCTCTAATTCATTTCCAAGTGAACTCCCGTCATCTTCATCAGGGCAAAATTCCGAGATAACTCGTATGCGTGAGGATCTTGATAAAAGCCGTCTTAAAAAAGCCGACAGCATTAAAGATGAAGCGAAAGAGTTATTAGATAATTTTTTAAATTCGAAAGAAGACACTAAGGAATATGATAATTCTAAAAGGGATTTACTCAGGGGAGTTAAACAACTAAGACAAAATTATCCTATCGGTCTTCGAATATCAAATTCGGGTATCTCATTAGAACAAGGCTCACCTGTAAGTAATGAAAAAAAGTTTGCAGACATGTTTGAAAGCAAGAAAACTTCAACACATGCCAAAAAAGTAACTTTTGCGGAAGAGCCTACAACAGTTTACAATATAGGGTTCGCCCGTTGATTTTAATATTTAAGGTTTCCGTGTAAAAACCGGTTCGGCATCTTTTGACAATGATTTATTGTAAGCATAACCTTCATAGTTAAATTTTATAAGGTCATCGGCGTTTGTTATTTGGTTCTCGATTATGTAACGTGCCATAAGCCCCCTCGCCTTTTTGGCGTAGACCATAATCATTTTATACTGACCGTTTTTATAGTCCTTAAATGCAGGGCTTATAATTTTAGCTTTTAGAAGTTTAGGCTTTACCGACTTGAAATATTCGTTAGATGCAAGGTTAACTATAAGCTCATTTTCACATTCATTAATTTTTTCAGTGATTTTATTACCCCAAAATTCGTATAGGTTCTTACCCTTGTTATTCCGTAACTTCGTCCCCATTTCCAGACGATATGGCTGCATCAGGTCAAGCGGTCTTAAAAAGCCGTATAATCCCGATAATATCCGCAAGTGCTTTTGGGCGAATTTTACATTTTGGTTATCTAATTTTTCAAATTCCAACCCGTCATATACATCGCCTTTAAAAGCATATGCCGCCTGTTTTGCGTTATCTTTTGTAAAAGGAGTAGTAAATTCTTTGTACCGTAGGTGGTTGAGTTCGGTTAATTTGTGACTCAGGCTCATTAAAGAGCTTATTTCTTCTTTTGATAATCCTCGTAATGTCTTTATAAGCTCACAGGAATTTTCTATAAAATCCGGAGTTGTATATTCACCTTTTACAGCCGTTGCAAAATCCATTGATTTGGAGGGTGATAATAAAACGAGCATTATTTTTTCCGCTTTTTCGTATGTTCGATAATTTCGTAATCAACATCAATAAAGTCGTCAATGTCACGGGATTTATCGCTATTATTTCGGGCTTTATTCATTTTGTACGTATTCCAAACACGCAAGATGGGTATTGCTATTATGAGTAGCGTTATTACCCCTATAGCCACTATAAACCCAAAGGTCAAAAAAGCCAGAACAGCCACGCCTACCAATACAAATTTTAAATTGGATTTAATTTGTTCGATTATAATTGCTTTTTTCTGACTAAAAGCCATATATTTCCTTTGCGTTGCCGTATAAAACCTTCTGTTTTTCCGAATCATTAGTGCAAGCATATTCGGATATTTCTTTTATAAAAGATAATACGTTATTATAATTCATAAACTCGCAATATTTTTTCCCTGCATATTCAGGCGTTGATTCGAGTACCGGACCTGCAAACGGAGCATCGCTCGCACCTAGTATTAACTTATCATGCCCGACCGATTCTACGATTTGCCTTATAATCGGCTTTACCTTATCTGCGTCAATACTGGTTCTGTAACCCGGACCTTTGAAGTATATATTGTTACGTAACTTTGATATTTCAAGTAGCCGCCTGAAATTGATATCGTCCTCGCCAAGCTTAGGCAAGCCCAGATGGTCGATAAGTATAGTGATTCCCTTGGGGATTTGTTTAATAAGTTCAACTATATATCCGCATGTTCCGAATATCAGGACATGCTTTCCCTCTGCTTCGATTATTTTTAAAAAACTTTGCCATTGTTCGCTCGAAATATCAGGCGTGGAATCTTTTGCGTAAAGCCTTATTCCCTTTACATCATCTCTTTTTATCCATTTTAATGTATTTTCATTATTCAAATCACCCTTTATTACACCTGCGGCTTTTTTGCCGTTCTTTTTCAGTTCGTCCAATGCACTGATTACATGTTGCGAGTTTTTTGACATACTAAAATCTACAACAACAACAGATTCGGGGGAATTGCCTTTTAACTCATTGAAATAAATCTCCGGAGTGTTCAATGAATTTTGCGGCTGTAATGTAGGTATTCCGTCATTGTTATCATTTTGTGCAAATAGATGAACATGTGTATCTATCCAGTTCATGAAAAATCCTCCGTTTATTAAAAAATTAGTTATATTTTTTTATCATATTAAAAATATTTTATACATGTTTTTTCCATGAAAAGCATCATTTTACAACCTAAACTAGATTGAAAATGGCAAAAAAACCTACAAAAAGCTGTTGCGTTGCACAACAACATGTTCTTGCCTAGTGTTTATATACAAAGTATATACTGCCATTGATAGTAAACTAAAGATATTTTTGCAACTTATTACAGGAAATAAAAAGTTATGGTATCTGAAAAAAAGAAACGTGTAGCAGGAACTCGCCCGAAGAAGAAGAGAGAGATAAGGGCAGGTCTATCGAATGTTATAGGTTCTATTAAAGAAAGCCGTTTTAACAGGTATATTTCGCACGGAATGTATCAGAACCAGAAAAATAAATTTTATTCCGCCGATGAGATAACAGAATTAAAAAATGCAGGCGTAGAAGACAGATTACCTCCACGTGCTACGGCATGGTATATGGATTTAGCGTCCAGAAGCCCGTCTATACGTAATTTAATAAAGGCACGCCCTGAAGAAACTAAAGATCTTTCAGGTGAAAGCGATCCTTCAAATCAGTTAAAATACAGCCCTGTACCCGGACTTCTTCACAAATATGAATTAGTGCTTTTGTATGTTGTCAGGGCATGTAGTTCATGGTGTAGATATTGCTACCGTTCTGACTTTTTAGTCGGTAGGACTGAAAAAGATATCGGCTCAATTCAAGAAATTACCGATTACATTAAGGGGCATAACGCAAAAGCAAAAGAACATAACAAGCCTGATGTTCCTTTGAAGGACAGGATTATACCTATCAGGGAAGCTTTATTATCGGGTGGTGACCCTATGGTGCTGTCTAACAAGAATCTTTTTGACTATATGCATGGTCTTGCTAATGCCGGTGTGCGTATGATTCGTATCGGTACTAAAGAGCTGGCGTTTTTCCCTCAGCGTTTTGACGAGAACTTCTTTGACATGATTGATTTGTTCCATGAGTTACACCCGCGTGTCGGGCTTGCCTTCATGGTACATTTTACACACCCTGACGAGTTATTGGAACTAGATGAGAACGGAAACCATATTGAAGATGACGAGGGTAATTTTAAGCGTATTGAGGTAACTGAAAAAGCGATTAAGAACTTACGCAGCCGTTATTTCATTACACTTGAGAACCAGACTCCTATTATCGATAGCGTCAATGATGATGCCGAAACTTTAAATCTCCTTCAAAAGCAGTTGAAACGTATCGGTATTAATAACCACTATTACTTCCAATGCCGTGAGATTGAAGGGCATAAGGCTTTTGCCGTTCCGGTTGAAAAGTCGTGGAAAATACACAGCATGTCACAAATGGGATTGTCAGGGATTGAGAAATCACGCTTTGCGATGTCCACCGAAACCGGCAAGATGGAGGTTGTGTCAGTTATTGATAAGCCTGATTTTAAAGCGTTAGGAATAGAGCTTCCTGAAGTTGTGAAGGCTTTTGTTGATGAGTTGATAGGCGATGGTCTTGTTGTATTTAAAATGCACCGTACTCCGTATTTTGATATGCAGGGTGACTTGGTAATAGCAAAAAGAAATCCTAATGCATTATGGATTTCCGGCTATGAGGACAGAATTATCTATGACGGGCGCAAAAAAGGCGATGAAAAATATTCTCCACTTGCGAAGATATTAAAGCCGTTTATTGAAGCTAATGAAGAAAAATTACCTGAAATTTTAGAGAAAGTCGCCGCTGCTGCTTTTTAATTAATCTTCTTGCAAATATAATTTTGATGCCCATATATAAATAAGGCAATACTTGCTACCCTCTCCCCTTGGGAGAGGGTAGCAAGTATGGCGACTAAATTATTTTCTAGTGAAAAGAAAACGATGAAACTTTTGTTATGTTATTTGTCACCCAGTCGTATGACGGGGTCTGGAAATGCTTGCAAAACCGCACCGGACCCCGTTATAAAAACGGGGTGACAAATCATAGTTATATTATAACTTTAAAAAGACCCTGAAATAAATTCAGGGTGACAATATAATGGGGTACAAAAATGGACTTTAATAAATTCACCGAGCGTTCCAAAGCAGTTGTTCAGGCGGCACAAAGCTCCGCACTTGCAGCAAATCATCAAAAATTTACTCCCGAACATCTTTTAAAGGCACTTATTGAAGATGAAAGCGGTCTTGCAGGTCAGTTAATAGTTTCTTGTGATTCTGACCCCCGTGATATTGAGGCACAGATAGAAACCTCTATTGAAAAAATGCCAAAAATATCGGGAAGCGGTTCGGGACAGCTTTTTATGGCTCCCGAGCTGGCTCGTATTTTTGAAGAAGCTCAAAAGCTTGCTAAAAAATCAGGAGATCAGTTCGTTACGCTTGAAAGATTGCTACAGGCTGCCGCAACGGTAAAAGGCTCAGACGTTTACGAAATACTAAATTCTAACGGCGTAACTGCACAAAAACTTCAAGCTGCCATTGATATAATAAGAAAAGGTCGTACCGCCGATTCACAGACCGCCGAGGATAGCTTTGACGCTTTAAAGAAATACGCTACCGATATGACCGAGCTTGCGGAAAAAGGCAAGCTTGACCCCGTTATAGGGCGTGATGAGGAAATACGCCGTACCATTCAGGTTATATCCAGACGTACCAAGAACAACCCCGTCCTGATAGGTGAGCCGGGTGTTGGCAAAACCGCTATATTAGAAGTACTGGCACAGCGTATGGTTGCAGGTGATGTGCCTGAAAATATGAAGAACTCAAGATTAATGGCTTTAGATTTAGGTGCATTGATTGCAGGTGCAAAATTCCGTGGAGAATTTGAGGAGCGTTTAAAATCTGTTTTGAACGAAATAAAATCGCATGCGGGTAATATAATATTATTTATTGACGAACTGCATACCCTTGTTGGAGCGGGAGCCTCTGAAGGCTCTATGGACGCTTCTAACTTGCTAAAACCCGCCCTTGCCAGAGGTGAATTGCATTGCGTAGGAGCAACTACGCTTGCCGAATATAGAAAATACATTGAAAAGGACGCTGCCCTTGCAAGGCGTTTTCAGTCTGTATTTGTGTCCGAGCCGACAGAACAGGATACAATTTCTATATTACGTGGAATTAAGGAAAAATATGAACTGCATCACGGTATCAGGATTTCTGACGGGGCATTAGTGGCTGCCGCTACTTTATCAAGCCGCTACATAACAGACAGGTTTTTACCCGATAAAGCCATTGACCTTATTGATGAGGCTGCAAGCCGCCTGCGTATGGAGGTAGATAGCAAGCCTGAAGAAATAGATGAATTAGACAGAAAGATAATCCAATTAAAGATTGAACAGTCAGCCTTAAAGAAAGAAAAGGATAAAGCTTCAAAAGACAGGCTTGAAAAGCTTGAGTCCGAACTATCAGAATTAGAGGAAAAAGCCTCCGACCTTAACAGTAAGTGGCAGGCTGAAAAAATGAAGGTACAAAGTATCCATAAAATTAAAGAGGAGTTGGACGCTGCCCGTTCCGAACTTGAAATAGCACAACGAGGTTCAGATTTACAGCGTGCCGGAGAGCTTACTTACGGTATTATTCCCGATTTAGAGAAAAAGCTTGTCGTAGCCGAACAAAATAATAGTAAAAGCACTGTAAAAGAGGCTGTTACCGAAGAGGATATTGCCGCTATAGTATCACGCTGGACAGGTATTCCGGTTGATAAGATGCTAGAGGGTGAGAGAGATAAGCTGCTTAAAATGGAAGAAAGGCTCGGTGAGCATGTTATAGGACAGGCTGATGCGGTAAAAGCCGTTAGTGAGTCGGTACGCCGCTCTCGTGCAGGTTTACAAGATAGGAACAGGCCGCTTGGTTCTTTCTTGTTCTTAGGGCCTACAGGAGTCGGCAAGACAGAACTTACAAAAACACTGGCACAATTTCTTTTTGACGACAAAAACGCCCTACTCCGTGTCGATATGTCCGAATATATGGAAAAACACTCCGTAGCACGCCTTATCGGTGCGCCTCCGGGATATGTAGGCTATGAAGAAGGCGGTAAATTAACCGAATCCGTGCGTCGCAGACCATATCAGGTGATTTTGTTTGATGAGGTGGAAAAAGCACACCCAGATGTATTTAATATATTGCTGCAAGTGCTTGATGACGGGCGTTTAACGGACGGTCAGGGGCGTGTTGTGGACTTTAAAAACACCATTATTATACTTACATCAAACTTAGGCTCGCATATTCTGGCTGAACAAAAAGACGTGGAAGATACGTCTAAAGTTCGTAATGAAGTAATGGAAGTCGTAAGAAGTGCTTTCAGACCTGAATTTTTGAATCGTTTGGACGAAATAATATTATTCCACCGCTTGTCAAGAAAACATATGGATTCTATTGTAGAAGTTCAAATGCGAATTTTATCAGGCTTGCTAGAACAAAGGAATATCAATATAGAGCTTGATAACAACGCTAAAAAACGGCTGGCTGACAAAGGATATGACCCTATGTATGGTGCAAGACCTTTAAAACGTGTTATTCAGCAGGAAATTCAGAATAAACTTGCTAATATGATTTTAGACGGTTCGGTAAAAAACGGAGATTTGATTAAAGTTACGGTAAAAAATAATGAGCTTTATTTTATTTGTCCCGATAAAAACGGTGCAAAAGCCGCTTAATTAAAAAAATATACATTTTTTGTCATTTGTTTACGAAATATTTACAATTGAACTTGTATAATTTATAGATTAACTTAAATAAGTTATTTTGCTAACTATAAAAAAATTTGAGCATATGTTACGTAAACAGCCGAAAAGTAAAACGAAAGTATCAAGCGGACAGCCTACAAAAGGTGGCTGGCAAATGGATAAAGCCGAGAAAAATAAAGGGTCGGGTATTAAGAACCTGTTCAAGATGATGTTACTTTTTCTTGGCGTAGGTTTAATCGGTGTAAGTTTCTTTCTTTCTTCGGACGGCGGAGTTGCCTCAATAACCGCTGATGAAAAAAATAACGATAATAACGGTAAGCTAGTTCATGTAACAGGTAAGCTGTCTTCAAAAGCACTTGAAGATCCTATGTTCCTTATAGGGTATGAGGGAGTGGGGCTAAAAAGAATTGTAGAGATGTACCAATGGGTTGAGTCTAACGGCGAGTATGCTAAGGAATGGAAAAGCGAGATAGTTGCTTTATCAGAAGATGCCAGTGACAAGGTTAATCCGCCGGAAATGTCTTTTTTATCAGAGTCGTGGAAGGTTGAAAAAGTAGATTTGGGAACTTTCGGTCTTTCCGAATCCATAGTTGAGAAAGTTGTTAATTACACTCCGTTAGAATTAAATCAGGAAAATTTTTCAAAATTAAATCAGCATGGTCAGGCAGCATTTAAGTTACATGAGGGTATGTATTTTTGGGGGCATGACCAAAATAACCCTTTAATAGGTGATATTAGAGTTAGGTTTGAAGTGGCAGAAGCAGCTACATATTCGGTTCTTGCCAAACAAACAGGCGGTAATTTAAGTGCATATAGCGATGGAGGAGCTACGATAGAGAAGGTAGCCAGAGGCAACGTTAGCTTAGAAACAATGCTAAAAGGCGTTGATTCTGTCGGTGGCGGCATTATGCCTCTTATACTTAGAGTTATTGGCGGTATTTCATTCGTTTTATTCGTATTAACAATAGTGCTCGGCAAGAAAAATTCTTCAAAAGCGGCTAAAGAACAAGTGGCTGACGGTAAAGAAGCGGTATCCGACAATCAACCTCAACAGAATACGGATAGCATTCCGGCTTCTACTGAAAATAAAACTGCGGCAATTGATGACGGATTTAATTCCGATAACATTGATGATGAAGTTTTAGAAGATATTGAAATGCAGGAAGACGGGTATGGTTACGAACCCGAAGATACCGGCAACGAAAATGCTATGCCCCCTTCTCTTGCCGCCGCCGAAGAGACTTATGACAACTTTAGCGACGACATTCCCGAAAACATAGATATGCCTTACGAAGACGACGATGACGATAACGAAGTGCCGGAAGGGATAGAGATTATAGGCGGTGATGACTTTGAAGAAGAATCACCCAGAGCGGATTCATCGGAATTTGAATCTTCACCTGAAGAATACGAGACAGAAGACGATAACGAAACCTCGGAAGGAATCGAAATTATAGAAGAAGAGCTTGATGAATTGCCTGAAACAGACGATAACGATTCCTTAGAGTTCGAGTCGCTATCTGAAGACGAACAAGAAGATGATAACGAACCTGAAGGGATTGAGATTATAGACGAAGATGACTTCGAAGAAGAAGTGCCGAAAAAAAATTCATTGGAATTTGAACCTTCATCTAAAGCACCCGAACCTGATGATAACGAAGTACCTGAAGCAATTGATATTATAGAAGAGGGACTTGATGTATTGCCTGAAACCGAAGATGATAGCCCGCTAGAGTTTGAACCGTTATCCGAAGATAAACAAGAATATGACGATATTATCATTGAAGATTTTGAAGAAGAATTCAATGAAGGTGGCACTGCCGAAGCTGAAAATGCGGAAGAAGTTCCCGACTTACCCAATCCGAGGGAATTTTTAAATAAAAACCCAAGCGGTAACGCCGAGGAAAATCTTGTGGAAGAAGATGAAGTATCATTTGAAATAGATGCCGGTAATATCCCTGATAACTTTGATCCGAATGCAGAAATGGAAATAGACACGGACGAAGATATAGAAATTGATTACGACGCATATATTGACGAAGAGCCTGACACTGATACCGAAAGCAATGATGAGAAAAAATAGCCATACTCACCATACTATGGTCTGACCGTAATATCCGAGGATATAATGCAAAACTCCCTCCTCCTTTGGGAGAGGGTTGGGGTGAGGGATTTTTTCAACATATACTTTAATTACAAGCTAAGACCTCTGCATAATACGTCATCGCCTGAATTTGTGAAACAAATTATAGGGCGATCTCATGAGATTACCCTATAATTGCCTTTGGCAATTCGGGTAATGACGAGCTTTATTTGCATTATGCAGAGGTCTTAAGCTACTGCGTTTGTTGAAACACCCCTCCCTCTTCCTAACCTTCTCCCAAAGGGAGAAGGGACTAAGATTTGAACTTTATGCAAAAGTCGCAAGCTACTATTCCATAACAATATCAGCGGTTTGGATACCTTTTGAACGTAAGAATGTAAGAAGGCTCATAAGACGGTCAATCGTAGCGTTTTTATCTCCGTACACAACCACCTTCTTTTCCGGTGAGTTACCGTAAGCATCAATAAGGGATTTTTTGAATAACTCAAAATCTTCGAATTTTTGTTCATTTATTGCCCACATTTTTTCTTCTGCAAAAATGGTGATTTTTATTGTATCTTCTTCAGTCAACACCTTTAAAGCGTCCTCTTTGTCCTCCGGAAGAGTTACATCAAAAACCTGTTGCATTGTATTGGTAGTCAGCACCAGAAAAATGATAAGCATGAACATTACATCAAGAAGAGGTGTAAGGTCGGGTATCAAATCTGACATTATTCCTTTGCGTTCGGAGCCTGAATTTACATCAATCATATTTAAATCTTCACGCCTTCAAGTTTTAACGAAAGCCTGTTTAACTCGGTTTCATATGCCGATATTCTTGTTTCCCTCATTCTTGCAAAGATAAATGCGGCAAATAAACAAGGCAATGCAACGATTAAACCCGCTGCGGTCGTTAACATAGCAGTCCAAAGACCCTCTGCAATTAAAGCAGGATATACAGGCCCTTCATGTGTCGCTATTTTTTTGAAAGACTCGATAATTCCAAGCACAGTTCCAAGCAGCCCCAGCATAGGGCTAACAACGGCAATTACCCTTAATATCTTGATACCGAAATCATAAGGCTTTTTTGCCTGCGTTAATAAAAAAGTCGCAAGCTCGTCCCGTATGCTCTTTGGTTGCCGAGAATTTTCTTCTAAGATATGTTTTATTTCATGGAAAACCCTACACTTGTCAACAGGCGGTAATTTTAAATAAAAGATTATACGTTCAAATATTATCGCCAACCCTATTAAGGATAGTATCATTATCGGAATGCCAAGAAAGCCTATATATTGTAATTTATCCATTTTTTTCTACTTTAAAACAAATTCGTACGGAGCCTTAACCCACTGTCTGGTAGGCACGTTATTCACATATGACGGTTCAAACTTCCACTTCCATGCAACTTGCATAACGGCTTCATCTAAAATTCTATATCCCGACGACTCAAACAACTCCACATCTTTTATTACACCGTCAATATCAATAAGAGCCTTTATAACAACCTTTCCTTCTAAACCCAACATTAAAGCTCTTTTCGGGTATTTGGGAGAAACCCTTACACCTTTAAATGAAGCATCTTTAATAAAACTGTTATTTGCAACGTCTTTTATAGGATAATCGGTTTTTTCTTCAACCGATTCCTCAATATACTTATCTTTCACTTCTTCACGGGCTATAGGCTCTTCAAACAAGGAGGCGTTCGGCAGTGGCTTGGCAATCTCGGCTTCTTTTAATACCGCAACCTGCTTTTCAGACTTAACTATCTTTTTTAACGGCGTTTTTTCAAATGCAGGTTTAGGTTTTGTAAAATTCAGGACTACAGAAGATCTTTCAATAGCACTAATGCCGTTATCATAAAACTCCGTTTGTTTTACAAAATACAAAAATGCAGCCAGTACAACAACATGGAGCGTTAATGAAGCACCTGTAGCAGTACCTATCCGGCAGAATTTTCCACTGTTATTTAACAATACGGACATGTTTTTTGATAATATTTTTTATATTATAAACCCTTATGGCGGATTTATAACAGTTTTTATTTTTTATTGCAATTAATAATGATTCTTATTGACATATATTTTTTCGGAGTTTATGAACTTGAGAATCACTTGCAAAAAAAACAAAGGAAATTAAAATGGCAAATAAAATTTCACTAAAAACATTTTTAGCATCAACCTCATTGATGACTGTTATGACTACAAGTGCCTTGGCAAATACGACTAAAGAGCTTGAAAGGGTTATGGTTATAGGCGGTCAGGATAAGGTAGCGGAAATTACAGGTTCTGCCCACTATGTGGGAGAAGAAGAATTAGATAAATATAATTATAATGATATAAACCGAGTATTAAGACAGGTTCCGGGTGTAACTATTCAGGAAGAAGAAGGGTACGGAAACAGACCTAATATCGGAATCAGAGGCGGACGTTCGGAGCGTAGTGCCGATATTACTTTGATGGAAGACGGCGTACTAATCGCCCCTGCCCCATATTCTGCACCGGCGGCTTATTATTTTCCAAGAGTTGACAGAATGGAAGCCGTTGAGGTTCGTAAAGGCTCAAGTACTATCAAATTCGGTCCTAGAACAACATCAGGTGCGGTAAATTTAGTATCAAGTTCGATTCCTGCCCAATCAGAGGGAAAGGCATTACTTGCATATGGTGATGATAATACACAAAGAGCGCAACTAAATTACGGTAACACACACGGTAGATTCGGATATGTTATAGACTTAGGTCATGAAGCTACCGACGGCTTCAAATCAATTGACGCAGTTGGCGGTGACACGGGATTTTCGATTCAGGACGTTATGGCTAAGTTTAGGGTAACCAGCGACCCTAACGCCGAAATATACCAACATATCGAGTTTAAGGTCGGAGCTACGGAAGAAGATTCTGACGAAACTTACTTAGGTCTTTCACAAGCTGATTTTGATGCTGACCCGTTCAGAAGATACGCAGCATCACAAGTTGATAATATGGACGCAGACCACCAGCAATTCCAGATAAGACACTATATCGAGCCTACCGATAACTGGGATATAACCACCACGGCATATAGAAACCAATTTGCACGTAACTGGTATAAACTGCAAAGTGTAGAAATCGGCGGTGCAACGCTTGGTACGGCAGATGCTATTGATAGTGCCGCATATCTTGCAGCATTAAAAGGACAGACAGACCTTGCGGGCGATGCTAATAATAACCTTGCCGTACGTGCTAATAACCGTGATTATGTTTCGCAAGGAATACAAACTAACGTGGGTCACCAGTTTGATTATGGAAAAACAAGTCACGATATAGAATTCGGTATTCGTTACCACTATGATGAGGAAGACCGCTTCCAGCATCAGGATTTATATAGCATCACCGGCGGCGTTATGAGCTTAACTTCAGCAGGAGCTCCGGGTAGCAACGCAAACCGTGTCGGTTCAGCCCATGCTACGGCTTTATTTATTGAAGATGAGATAAAATATGAAAACTGGACTATAGTTCCCGGTATCCGTTATGAACATATTGAACTCAAACGTGAAAACAGGGCAAACGGTCAGGTTCATGAAAACGACCTTGATGTTGTTGTTCCGGGAATCGGAATTGCCTACCAGATAAATGATGCAACAAGCGTATTTGGTGGAGTACATAAAGGTTTTGCTCCTCCGGGACCATCTACTAACACATCACAAGACCCCGAGGAAAGCATAAACTACGAGTTTGGAGTCCGCTTTACTGAAAATGCATTCAAAACAGAAGCTGTTGCATTTTATAATGACTATGACAACCTGCTTGGTGAAGAAACGTTATCAGGTGGTGGCGGCACAGGTACAGGAGAGCAATTCAACGGCGGTCAGGTAGATGTTTACGGCGTTGAGATAGGTCTGGAATATGACTTTTCAGCATTACTTGACGATTCAAAATATAAATTCCCGGTCGGAATCGGCTATACATATACAAAAGCTGAATTTGGAAGCAGCTTCGATAGTGCCTTTGATGAATGGGGTAGCGTAACAGATGGCGACGAGTTGCCGTATGTTCCTGAACATCAGGTTTATATTTCGGCAGGAGTTGAGGCTGAAAAATGGGCTTTGAACGCATCTGCTAAATATGTTGACGAGATGAGAACGGTTGCCGGAAGCGGCTCTATTCCGTCAGGATCGGGTACTGATGAGCATATAATACTTGATATAGCAGGTGAATATGAGGTTTATAAGAACACCCGTGTGTTTGCTACGCTTCATAACGTAACTGACGAGGAATATGTTGCGGCTCGACGCCCTGCCGGAGCAAGACCGGGAGCCCCTCGTACTTTACTTGCCGGTTTAAAACTTAAATTCTAAAAATTACTTTTTTTCATTTTGTTTACAGGCTCTATTAGCAATAATAGGGCCTGTGTTTTTTAACATATTGGTGTTTATCGTGAATTACAGTAAATTTGAATTTAATTTACTGTAATTAGCATGGATTTATTAATATTCCTTTATAACCTCGTAAGCTGCGTTACATTCCTCTGTTTGCATATTAATATCAAGGAAGTACCAGTTATTTTCGATTAATTCTTTGCATTTGCCTATATATATTATATTCGCCTCTAAGGGGTTTTGTTCGAAAAAATCTAATTTTTCTTTATATTTTGCTTCATCTAATATCTTATCGGTGTGATTAGCAAGTATATCCGATACTACCTGACAATGCGTATCTAACTTAATCATGTTTGATTTACACCATTTTAGTTTATATTTTGCTTCTAAAATATTACTTTTGTAATGCTGCTTATAATTTTCTATCTGTTTTTTGTCTTCAGATATTTTTTCAAGCACTTTTAAAGACATTTCACAATCATGAAGGCTATGCACAATTCCTTTGACGCATTTTTCTTTTATGCCTTGAGTCATTTCAATGTTATCAAGGTAATAGCTTTCATTCTTTTTTAAAGCGTTTAGTTTTTCAAGTTCCTGTTCTTTTTTTATTCTATTTAACCTTTTTTGTTCTGCCCTTGCGGCTTCACATTCTTCGTCTTTGATATTTTCATCATATTCATACCATTGATTTGCAAAAACAAGTTTACACCTTCCGGCAAGAAGGTCTTGCGCCTTATCGGGATTTTCTGCAAAGTATTTCCTGTAATAATTTTTATATTCTTTTTTGGCTTTTTCTCGTTCTTCTTCAAGTCTTTGTGCCGATTCCAACAACTCGGCAATAACATTTAAGGCTGCGAGGCAGTCTAAGGCTGAAACTTTGGCTCTTGTTTTATTTTCTATGCAGCTTACCATAAAATCTTCGGCTAATTTATGTTCTTTTGAAAAATAGTCGGTAAGGGACTGGTATTTTTTTGAATTAAATGAATTTGTATCGGTAATATTTTGAATGAATTGTTCTTTGTATTTACTTAATAGTTTTAATAATTCGATTTTATCATTTTTGATTTTCTGCTCATTTATGGCAGCCTGAACAGCCTGACACTCATCATTTTCTATAAAAATACTTGCACTGTTTTTTGGAGAAAACTCTTTGCATTTTGTTTTTAATAATTTTTGAGCCTCGGCAAGATTGCTTCTGAAATAATTCAAGTGCCTTTCAAATTCAACTTGATTTCTGTTTTTACTGACGGTTTCGTTATATATTTTAAATGCCGTTTCACATTTAGTGCTATCTGTTTCAATTTTTTCCTGACATTTTGTTACGGTATCTCTGGCAGCTAGAATGTTTCCCCTGTAGAACTCTTCAAGGGATATTTTTTTTTCTTTAATTTCTTCGTGTTCTTTTAACGCAACGGACGCATACCGGCATATAGTCGGATCTATTTTTTGCGTCTGACAGTCGGTGTCGGTTTTCTTGGCTTCTATTATATTTCTTTTAAAGTATTCAAGATTCTTTTCAATGTTGCCGTCGATTATTTTTTGATTATTTTTTGATTGTTCTATTTCTTCCAACTCTTCTTTTGCCGCTTCACATTCGATATCATGTAGCGATGTATCCTCATCATATTGCGGATTGGAAAATAGTTCACCACACTTATTATCCATAACTTCTTCTAGTCTGTTAGGGAATTTTTTGAATAATTTTCTATAATCATCAAATGATAATGATTCTTCTTCCGTATCAGGCGGACTTTCTTCGACAGGCTGTTCAAATACCTCTTTGATTATGGCTTGCTTTTCTTCGGATTCTTTTAGCTTTTTTAGCCCCTCTTCAGCAGCTTGGCATACTTTATTTTCAGCTTCAATATCGCTTGGACATTGTTCGCTCAATAATTTTTCTGCCTCTTCTTTATGCAGGGTAAAATAAGATGCATTTTTTTCTACCTCTAATGCACATAAAAAAATGAGAGATATTATGCAAAATAAAACCTTTCTTGTATCGATTTTGAAAAAATACAAAGCTAACCTGTGCTAAACCTGATTTAAAGAACGTTTA